>JALSPW010000189.1 GCA_026985735.1 Saprospiraceae bacterium | reverse complement strand
ATACCCCTGATGGAGTATTTGGTTTAACAGATTGGTTCGGATATATCTGGCATAAAATAGCTGAAATCAATTTTCATATTTGATATTATTAACTAAAAATATATGATTTGAAGTCATGCTATCGCATTTTTTCAAGTCCTATCTTCAATTATCGAAAAATGATTTACAGCGGGCTATTTTAATATCCTTCCAAAGAGATTAAATTTGAAAAGATGATTAATCATAAAGCCAAGCAAATACAGGTAGCATTAATCTGCCATGATTTTATTAATTTTGGAGTCACCTTAATTACCAACGGGTCATTTGGTCTGAAATTAGCAACTGTTCGTGTAGAGCACATTAAAGATGATAAATAAATTGAATTTTAATAATCAAAAACAATATGTTATTAAAAAAATCAGCTAACTTTGTTAAGAATATTTATGGCAACTACTTCGTTAGTGTCCTTAGAGGTTAAAAATACATATTTTTTATAACAATTTGTATATATGAATTATTTGAAATTCGATAAAAACAAGCTGGTAAATCTTGCTTTTTCTCTGACTCACGAGATTTTACGAGCAAATAGAAGCGGATCATTTGCCACTACAACAATGGTATTTTGTAACACCAGAAAATATCATGGATTGTTGATAACTCCGCAACCATTAATAGATGATGAAATGCATGTTTTGGTTTCATCCGTTGATCCTACGATTATTCAACATGACACGGAATTTCATTTGGGAATCCATAGATATCCCGGAGGGATTTATTCTCCAAAAGGTCATAAATATATGAGGGAGATGTCATTCGACACTATCCCGAAAACCATTTTCAGGGTTGGAGGGGTTGTTTTTTCCAGGGAGTCTGTTTTTTCTAAAAATTCAGACAGGGTTTTAATAAAATACACAGTTGAAGATTGCAATTCCCCGACAACCATAAGGCTACAACCTTTTCTCGCTTTCAGACAACGACATAAATTGAGTAAAGCAAATAATTTTGTTGATAAATCATATAAAAAGTCTCAAAACGGAATAAATTTCAGAATGTATCAAGGATATACACCTGTACATTTTCAATTTTCAAAACAAGTTGAATATGTTCATGTTCCGGATTGGTATTACAATATTGAATATACGGAGGAAAAAAACAGAGGTTATGATTACCTCGAAGATCTTTATGTACCGGGATTTTTTGAATTTCAATTAAAAAAAGGGGAAAGTATTGTTATGTCTGCCGGAACTTTGGAGATAAATCCTAAAAATCTTAAAAGGATGTTCAGTACTGAGAAAAAGAACCGTATATACAGAGATAGTTTTAAAAATCACCTGATAAATGCCGCTGAACAATTCATTCAAAAAAGATCCGGAAAAACAGAAATAATTGCGGGTTTCCCATGGTTTGGAGTATGGGGCAGGGATACATTTATATCACTACCCGGTTTAAGTACCTCCATAGGAAAACCGGAAATTGCGAAAGCAGTATTAGACACTATGAGCAAAAGCCTAAAAGGACCATTATTTCCCAATATTGGCTCTGATGATAATGCAGCTTACAATTCTATTGATGCTCCATTGTGGTATTTTTGGGCAATTCAACAATATGTGTATAAAACGGGAAATTACAATTATGCCCGGAAAAAATACGGACAAAAAATGAAAGTAATACTGGAAGGATACAAAAACGGTACGGAATACAATATTAAAATGCAGGAGAATGGATTGATTTATGGGGGAGTACAAGGCAAAGCATTGACCTGGATGGATGCAATTGCAGAAGGGAAACCGGTAACACAAAGAAAGGGAATGCCTGTAGAAATAAATGCTTTGTGGTACAATGCAATTATGTTTTTTATAGAACTGATGGAGAAATCAAAAGTAAAAATCGATTTGACAAAATGGAAAAAAATTGCCGCTTTAGTACCGGAGTCCTTTACAAATACATTTTGGGATGAAAAGAAAGGATATTTGGCGGATTATGTTGATGGTGAATACAAAAATTGGGATATCAGACCCAATATGATATTTGCTGCATCTTTGCCATATTCACCGGTGAAAGACAAGATAAAAGCAAGTATTGTCAGGGTTGTCAAAAGAGAATTGCTGACAACAAGGGGATTGAGAACTTTATCTCCCAAAAATCCGGCTTATGAAGGCAAATATGAAGGAGACCAGGCGACAAGAGATAAAGCATATCATCAAGGAACTGCCTGGCCCTGGCTGTTCGGTCATTATGCCGAAGCTTACTTAAAGATTCGTGGTAAGGCGGGGATTAATAAAATAGAATGGTATTTGGAAGAATTTGAAAAAACACTTTTAGAGCATGGAATCGGTACAATATCCGAAATTTTTGACGGGAATCCACCGCATACTCCAAGGGGAGCTATATCACAAGCATGGAGTGTATCGGAAATTTTAAGGGTTATAGATATTATTGAGGACATGAAGAAAGACTACTACTCACAAACAAAAAATTTTTAACTTATGAAAATATTAATGTTTGGCTGGGAGTTTCCTCCACATATTACGGGAGGATTGGGAACTGCAAGTTACGGTTTGGTAAAAGGCTTACTTACGCAAGGAGCAGATGTTACATTTGTAGTACCAAAAGCTTATGGAGATGAAGACAGTAATATTAAACTTATCAATGCAAGTGATGTTACATTAAATATTTTTGACCGGCATTTTAAAGAACATCAAAAAAATCTCCATTATATAGAAATCAATTCAAGATTAGTCCCCTATCAGACACCGGAAGAGTATTTTAGACTATTGAATGTAAAAGAAAATTATGTTGAGAATATAGGTTCTTCCATATTTTCGGAAAGATATGAATTTTCCGGTAAATACGGAGATAATATTTTGGAAGAAGTTCAGAGATATGCACTCATTGCCACCGAAATAGTAAACAACGATAAATTTGATATCATTCATGCACATGATTGGTTAGCGTATGAAGCCGGTATTGCAGCAAAAAATATAAGTGGAGCACCTTTGGTAGTCCACATGCATGCTACGGAATTTGACCGGTCTGGAGAAAATATAAATAATGTAGTTTATGAAATAGAAAAAAGGGGGATGGAAGCAGCTGATTTGGTTATTGCCGTTAGTAATTTAACAAGGAATATTGTAATTAATAAATATGGTATTTCGCCGGATAAGGTAAGGGTAATCCATAATGCTGTCGAGCCTATTTATAAAAAAGCATTTGCAAATGAAAAGAAAAGCGTTAAGGAAAAAATTGTAACTTTTTTAGGAAGGGTTACTTTTCAAAAAGGACCTGATTATTTTGTAGAGGCAGCTTATAAAGTATTACAAAAAGATGAAAATGTAAGATTTGTAATGGCAGGATCGGGTGATATGTTGAATAAAATAATAAAAAGAGTCGCTCAATTAAAAATTGCCAATAAATTCCACTTTACAGGATTTTTGAAAGGAGAAGAAGTCGATAGAATGTTTGCTTTAAGTGATGTTTATGTAATGCCGAGTGTATCGGAACCATTCGGTATCTCTCCACTTGAAGCTATGAGATCGAATGTACCGGTAATTATTTCAAAACAATCGGGAGTTTCCGAAATATTAAAGCATGCTTTAAAAGTTGACTTTTGGGATATTGATGCTATGTCCGATTATATTTATGGATTATTGCATTATAAAGGATTGTCTGAAATGTTTAAAAAATACGGTAAAACGGAAGTGGATAATTTAAAATGGGAAAATGCAGCAAAAATACTTCTTGGTTTTTATGAAGAGGTCGTTAATACAAGTATGAAAGCAACTTAAATTTAACATCGATTCTTTTTATGATATTTTTGTCCAAAACAGAATTTTTTTGAGCTGGCACTAGTTTAGTAAGATATTAAAATAATAGTTATGAAATCAATTTGTTTTTATTTTCAGGTACATCAACCCTATAGATTAAGAAAGTATAGATTCTTTGACATAGGGAAAGACCACCATTATTATGATGATTTTCAAAATGATTATATAATGCGAAGAGTGGGAGATAAATGCTATCTACCAATGAATCATTTGCTATTGGACCTTATCAAAGAATACGGTAGTAAATTTAAAGTCAGCTTTTCAATTTCAGGAACAGCCTTGGATCAGTTTGAATCATATTACCCTGAAGTATTGGATAGTTTTAAAAGACTCGCACAAACGGGATCGGTAGAATTTTTAGCCGAAACATATCCGCATGCTTTGTCTTCATTAAAAAGCAAAGATGAATTTTCAAAACAAGTGAATGAACAAAAAGCCAAAATAAAAAAATTATTTGGCCAAGATCCTGTTACATTTAGAAACACGGAGTTGATATATTCCGATGAAATAGGAGCTATGATTGCAGACATGGGATTTAACACCATGCTTACTGAAGGAGCAAAACATATATTGGGATGGAAGTCACCAAATTATATTTACACAAATGCTATAAATCCAAAACTAAAACTTCTTTTAAAGAATTTTCAGTTAAGTGATGATATCGCATTTAGATTTTCGGAAAGATCCTGGAAAGAATGGCCGTTAACAGCAGATAAATATGTTGGTTGGCTGAATCAAATTGCCCCGGAAGAGCAGGTAATAAATCTTTTCATGGATTATGAGACATTTGGAGAACATCAGTGGGCGGAAACAGGTATTTTTGATTTTATGAAAGCATTACCGGCTGAAGTATTCAAGCATAGTGATTTTGAGTTTAATACTCCCTCTGAAGTCAGTGATAAATTTCAGCCTGTTGCCAAATTACATGTCCCCTACCCTATTTCTTGGGCAGATGAAGAAAGAGATCTAACTGCATGGCTTGGAAATGAATTGCAAGATGAAGCTTTTGATAAATTATATGCTTTGGAAAAGAATGTCAAAACTTGCGGTGAATATAGCATTTTGAAAGATTGGGAATATTTGCAAACCAGTGATCATTTTTATTATATGTGTACCAAATGGTTCTCGGATGGAGATGTCCACAAATATTTTAATCCTTATGGCTCGCCCTATGATGCATTTATTAATTTTATGAATGTGTTGTCTGATTTTGAAATCCGGGTAAAAGATTGTATTGAACTTTCAGGTAAAATTTTACCGGAAGAATATAAGGAATATCTACCTGAAGAGTTCAAGGAATATCTACCCGCCAAAAATATAAAAGGAAATAAAAAATCCACAAAGGAAAAATTTAAGGATAAAACTAATTCTAAAAATTCAAAAACTACTCATTCCGCTTTAATCGAAAGATTAAAAGATTTGGACGAAAAGGAACTTAAAGCATTTTTGAAAAAATTTGATAAAGAAACAATTCTATGTAGTCTTTACAATGCAAGTGATGAATTAAAATCCAAGATAAAAAAAGTAGTAAACAAGCAGTTAGCAATAAGATTGGACAAATTTAATCCGAAAAAATCCAAACTTTCAAAAAAAGTTATAGAGAATTCTAAAAAAAGGATGAGGTATCATATAAAAAAGATTCTTTAGAAAGTAATATTATTTTCTTGATAATATTATTTTCACATAAATAATAATAGTACATGACTTTTGAAAAAACTTAAATAGTGTTTGTATATAAAGTGCTTGAATTTTCAATGATTTTGTTGACAGACACTAAATAATGTTTTTCTATAAAGTGTTTGAATTTTAAAAAAAAGTTTTTAGCAAAACAGGGGTTATTTATCAAATGGAATTACCAGCGAGGTAATTTGAGCTTTTATCAAGTATAGGAATAAAAAAATTATCAATATTACAATATGAATTTTTAAAATATACTTAAACAAATAAATCGAATTTTCGTTTATAAAAATGCCTTTAGATAACAAATACAAAATCCATATAAAAAATCTATAAACTTACAATAAAACGTAAATTTGACAAATTAATAAAATAAAAAAATAATGAATAATAAAATATCAACAATATTTGAAGTTAGCTGGGAAGTATGCAATAAAGTTGGAGGAATCTATACCGTGATTTCTTCCAAGGCGAAAAGCCTTATGGAAAAATACGACAATGTGATTATGATAGGGCCTGATCTGGCTAAAGAAGATGAGGATAATAAAGAATTTATTGAAGATAAGACTTTGTTTGAAGCCTGGAGAATGCAAGCTGCTAAAAACGGACTTAAAATACGGGTTGGATACTGGAATATTCATCCGCGACCGATAGTTATATTAGTGGACTTCACTTCTCTATTTAAGGATAAAGACAAAATATTTGCACATTTCTGGGAAGAATACAAATTGGATTCTTTAAGGGGAGAATGGGATTATATCGAACCGGTTATGTTTGGTTATGCAGCTGCTCAGGTTATTGAATCTTTTTTTAAATATAACTTATTACAATATGAATCCGTAATTGCTCATTTCCACGAATGGATGACAGGATCCGGTATATTATATTTAAAAGAAAATCAGCCTGAGATAGGTACGGTTTTTACAACCCATGCCACAATATTAGGACGAACTATTGCCGGAAATCATTTACCTCTTTACAGTAAATTGGAAGAATACAATCCTCAGATTTTAGCTAATAAATATAATATTACAGCCAAATACTCTTTGGAAAAACTTTCCGCTGAACATGCTGATTCATTTACTACAGTATCTACTATAACAGCAAATGAATGTAAGTATCTGCTTAACAAAGAACCGGATTTCGTAACCCCAAACGGTTTTGAAGAATCTATGGTGCCTATTCAAAATGAATTTAACATCAAAAAGCAATTATCACGCAATAAACTTAAAGCAGTAAGCGAAGCAGTGTTGGGCTATGAAGTTAGCAAAAATGCATTTTATGTCTTGAATAGTGGAAGATATGAATTTAAAAATAAGGGTATTGATGTCTTTATCAAATCCTTATCAGAATTGAATAAAAAAAATCCCGATAGGGAAATAATAGCAATTATTGCCGTTCCAGCCGGTACAAAAGGAGTTAATAATATAGTAAAACAGAGATTGAACGGACAAAAAACGGATAATACAAGTTCATTTTTTTGTACTCATGAATTGTTTCATCCTGAAGGAGATCCTATTTTGAATTTGTTGAAGCATCTTGGAATGTCAAATTCTAAAGAAGATAAGGTGAAAATAATTTTTACCCCTGTATATCTCAATGGTAATGACGGAATTTTCGACTTAAAATATTATGACTTTTTACTGGGATTTCATTTCTCTGTTTTTCCGTCATATTACGAACCATGGGGTTATACTCCGATGGAAAGTCTTGCATTTCATGTTCCAACTGTAACTACTTCTCTTGCCGGATTCGGAGCTTGGATTAAAGACAAATTAGATACGGACAATAAAGGGGCATTTGTAATTAACAGGACAGACAACAATGATGAAGAAGTAATACGGGATTTAACTAAAATATTTGCTGAATTTTCAATTTTGCCCCAAGAGAAATTTATGATGAGTTGTATAAAAGCTTTTGATTTATCAAAATTGGCATTATGGAATAATCTTATAGAGCACTATATTGATGCTTATGGTTTTGCCATAAAAAAAGCAGATACAAGAAAAGAAAATATTGACAAATATATAGATTATGATTTTGAAGGAATCAAATTTGAAGAGCTTGATTCCAGACAACCCAATTGGAAAAAGATTTTCATTAAACCTAATCTCCCGGAGAAAATATCATTTTTAGAAGAATTATCCAAAAATCTATGGTGGACATGGAATAAAAAAGCCGAGGCGCTTTTTAAATATATCAATATTGATCTATGGGAAGAAGTAGAATACAATCCTGTTACTTTATTGGAGAAACTGGATATTAGGATGCTCAAAAAGCTATCAAAAGATGAGTTGTTTGTAAATAACTTGCAAGAGGTTGAAAAAGAATTCAGAGCATATATGTCTGTGGAAAAACCTAAAGATATCATTGCATATTTTAGTATGGAATTCGGTTTACATGATACTTTGAAAATATTTTCAGGAGGTCTTGGAATTCTTGCCGGTGATTATATGAAAGAAGCCAGTGACAGCAATTACAATATGATCGGAATTGGTTTGCTATACAGGTTTGGATATTTTAAGCAAAAAATCACATTGCTCGGAGATCAAATTTCTACGCTGACACCACAGAGATTTACTCATTTGCCCATTTTACCCGTAAAGACACAAAACGGAGAGCGTTTAAAAATAAAAATATCTCTACCAGGAAGAATCTTATATGCACAAGCATGGAAGGTACATATAGGTAGAAATATCCTTTATCTGCTGGATACCGATATTGAAGAAAATACTATTCAAGATAGAAAAATCACATCTCAATTGTATGGTGGCGGATTGGAAATGAGATTATTGCAGGAGATTTTATTGGGAATTTGTGGAGTAAGATTATTAAATCAGTTGGAAATCAAACCTGACTTGGTACATATCAATGAGGGACATGCTGCGTTTACGGGAATAGAAAGAATAAGAACTTATATTGAAAAAGAAAATCTCTCATACTGTGTGGCCAAAGAAATAGTAAAGAGTTCAAGTTTATTTACTACCCATACGCCTGTTCCTGCAGGACATGATGAATTTCCTGAAGAAATGGTCAGGGCTTTTCTTCCTAACTACAATGAAAAACTTCAATTGACTTGGAATCAATTCATGAGTCTTGGTAGAATTAATCCAATGGACAAATCCTCCAAGTTTTCAATGAGCATTCTAGCTGCCAATTTATCACAAGAGATGAATGGAGTAAGTAAAATACACGGAGAAGTTAGTAAGAAAATGTTTGATAAATTGTATCCCGGATATTTTGCACAGGAATCACATATCAGTTATGTTACCAATGGTGTTCATCTGCCATTTTGGGTAGGTACCAAATGGAGTAAGCTGTATAAACAATTTTTGGATGATAAATATTATGAAAAACAGCTTGACAAAAATATGTGGACCAAGATTTATGAAGTCAAAAACAAAGACATTTGGGATATAAGAACTTTTTATCGAAAAAAACTGATAAATTACCTCAAAGAAAGGTTGAAAGAAGAGATGATTTCCAGAAATGAGTCTCCCCGTATTATTTTTAAAATGTTGGAGGGATTGAAAGATAATGTTTTGACTATTGGCTTTGCAAGAAGATTTGCTACTTATAAAAGAGCACTTTTGATATTTAAAAACATAGATAGATTAAAAGAAATAGTAAACAACAAAAAGTATCCTGTTCAGATTATTTTTGCAGGAAAGGCTCACCCCAATGATAAAGCAGGCCAGGATCTTATAAAAAGGGTAATTGAAATTTCAAAATCTCCGGAATTTACCGGAAAAGTGTTTTTTATTGAAAATTATGATATAACATTGGCAAAATACCTTGTTCAAGGTGTTGATATCTGGTTGAATAACCCTACAAGACCCCTTGAAGCATCAGGCACTAGTGGTGAAAAAGCAATCATGAACGGAGTCTTAAATCTTAGTGTTCTTGACGGATGGTGGGCAGAAGGTTATATAGAAGGTGCCGGGTGGGCACTTAAAAAAGAAAGAACTTATGAAAATCAAGAGTTTCAGGATGCTCTTGATGCACTGACTATATATAACCTTTTGGAAGATGAAATACAACCTGTTTTTTATGACAGGGACAAAGATAATATTCCCGATGCATGGGTTGATATGATCAAAAAAAATATCGCGGAAATAGTCCCCGGATTCACTATGAAAAGAATGATAGAGGAATATGATAATAAGTTTTATAAACCTCAAATACAACGAACAAAAAAATTATCCGCGGAAGGATATAAAATCGCAAAAGAAATTGTAGATTGGAAAAATAAAATTCTTGAAAAATGGGATAATATTACTATTCTGGGAGCGGAATATCCCGACTCCAACATACGACCTTTGGTACTGGGAGAAAAACTTAATGTCAAATTAAAATTGGATTTGGATGGTTTGGATAGTGATGATATCGGAGTGGAAATACTTCTCGGAAGAAAAAAACCTGACCAAACAGAAGAGCTTCTATATGTTTTTAACTTGAAATTGAATAAGCTCGAAGGCAATATTGCCGTTTATCACAGGGAAATTCCGGCAACCATGTCAGGAGTTTATGATTTTACATTTAGAGTATATCCGAAAAATAAGTTATTGCCACACAGGATGGATTTTCCAAAAGTTAAGTGGATATAACTTATATGATATACCAATATTTTATATTATTTTTCTGGAGTCTTGTAGCAGCTACATTTTTCCCTGTC
>JALSPW010000188.1 GCA_026985735.1 Saprospiraceae bacterium | reverse complement strand
TTTAGGGTCATTGGACCATTAAGAAATTTATCTATTCTTTCGGGAAAATCCACAACAAGAGCAATCATCGTAATCAGAATCATCGTATAGAAAAAAGTTCCGAGATACTTTTTTATTATATATTTATCTATTGTTTTTAACATCGCATTAATTAAACTAAAGTCTTTCATTCAATACGTTGACTTGCTTATCTTTCCAAACGTTGAAATCCCCACTTATAATATATTTTCGAGCATTTTTCACCAAATTAAGATAGAAAGTAAGATTGTGTATAGAAGCTATTTGCAATCCTAAAAGTTCTTTGGTCCTAAACAAATGATGAAGATATGCGCGGGAATGAACATTACTGGTATGGCAATCCAAGTCTTCATCAATCGCATTAAAATCATCTTTCCATTTCGCATTTTTTATATTAATAATGCCCTTCCATGTGTACAACAATCCATGTCTGGCATTTCTGGTAGGCATCACACAGTCAAACATATCAACTCCCAAAGCTATACTTTCCAATATGTTAACAGGAGTCCCCACACCCATTAGGTATCTTGGTTTATCAAAAGGCAAAATATCACAAACCAAATCCGTCATTTCATACATCATATCATGTGGCTCACCTACGGAAAGCCCTCCAATAGCATTTAACTCCATATTTTGATTTGCAACAAATTCCGCAGAAGCCTTTCTAAGATCTTTAAATGTGCTCCCCTGTACAATCGGTGCCAAAATCTGTTTATAACCATATAAATCTCCTTTCGAATTAAATTCCGCAATACACCTTTTTAGCCACCTGTGTGTGAGCTCCATAGATTCTTTTGCATATTTGTAATCAGATGGATAAGGAGGACATTCATCAAAAGCCATCATTATATCCGCACCAATCTTCCGTTCTATATTCATTATAGACTCCGGAGTGAAATAATGTTTGGACCCATCTATATGTGAATAAAATATAACTCCTTCTTCCGTTATCTTTCTTCTTTTACTTAAGGAATAAACCTGATATCCTCCACTATCGGTTAAAATCGGTTTATTCCAATTGATAAATCTGTGTAATCCTCCGGCTTTTTGCATAATCTCCATACCCGGGCGCAAATACAGATGATATGTATTCCCCAATATGATTTGAGCTTTCACATCATTTTCCAGTTCTCTTTGCTCTACTGCTTTAACTGATCCAACAGTTCCTACAGGCATAAAAATAGGTGTCTGAATTTCACCGTGATCTGTTTTCAAAACACCCGCTCTTGCTTTTGAAAATTCATCCTTTACTTCTATCTTAAAACTCATAAATTTATTATTGAATGACGAAAGTAATGCTATTTTGTATATTCACAAAAAAAATAACAAATCATTAAATACTAAATATTTTGAACTCCGCATGAAAAATCTTCTTAACTCAGATATATTTTTTTCATATAATATCTTTTACCATTTAGTTTTTTACATTATCTTTGCTATCCTTATGGGAGAATATATTGTATCTGCGAGAAAATATAGACCGGCTATCTTTGAAGATGTAGTGGGACAACAACATGTTACATCAACCCTTAAATCTGCATTGCAGAAAGGGCAACTAGCTCAAGCTTATCTTTTTACAGGACCAAGAGGAGTTGGCAAAACAACCTGCGCCAGAATATTGGCTAAGGTTGTAAACTGTGAAAACCCAATTAATGGCAATACCGCATGCAATCAATGCGAATCATGTAAAGCTTTCAATGAGAACCTTTCTTTTAATATTTTTGAATTGGATGCCGCTTCCAATAACAGTGTGGAAAATATCAGATCATTAATCGATGAACAGGTCAGGTATATGCCCCAAAAAGGAAAATTTAAAGTTTTTATCATTGATGAAGTACACATGCTATCAAAATCAGCTTTCAATGCTTTCCTGAAAACATTGGAAGAACCACCTGCACATGCAATTTTCATACTCGCTACTACTGAAAAACATAAAATAATACCGACAATATTATCCAGATGCCAGATTTACGATTTTAAGACTATACAAGTTCCTGATATAGTCAAACAACTGGAGTTGATAAGTGAAAAAGAAGGGATAAAATATGAAAAAGAAGCATTAAATATCATTGCCAATAAGGCTGATGGCGCCATGAGAGATGCTTTATCCATATACGATCGTATGGTTAGTTCTTCGGACGAAAATATAATTACATACAAGCAGGTTTTAGAAAATTTAAATATGCTTGATTATGATTATTATTTTAAAGTTACAGATTATATTCTACAAAAAGATATTTCAGCTGTTTTTTTGCTTTTGGATAAGATTATCAAAGAAGGATTTGACATAAATCTTTTTATTCTGGGACTGGCGGAACATATAAGACAATTACTGGTAAGCAAAGATATCAGAACTCATATTTTGTTAACTATTGGAGATGAACTTAAACAAAAATACATTAATCAATCGCAATTAATGAACAAAGGCATGGCTTTAACTGCTTTAAACATTTTAAATCAATGTGATTACACATACTCTACAGCTCAAAACAAAAGACTACATGTTGAAATAGCTCTTAGTAAACTATGCCATATCAATGATATAGCTGAATACAAAGAGCCTGATAGTGAAAAAAAAAAGTTAACACCCGATACTAACATATCCCAAAATCATAAACATCAAAAAAAAGAAGAAACCAATGAACTTAGTCCAAATCAAAAACAGGGAATCGAAAAATCCGAAGATCTAACCGAAGCAAATAAAAATAATTTATCATCAATAGATAAAAAAATAGAAAATAAGAGTACTGAAAAATTCGACGAACAAAAAATAAAAAAAGATGCTGAAACTTTTGATAGTACGAAAGATAACAATTCAAAAGGTTTTGGTTTCCCTAAACTGGATAAATTATTGGAAGAAGTAAAAGATGAAGAAAAGAGCCAAAAAGCCCCTATCCCTATCGATATTAATAAAATAAAAAATGTCGTTTTCAAACTAATTGATAATTATACATCAAAGATGGTTATCAATGTTTTAAAAGAATTGGATTTTGAAGAATCGGACAAAGCTCTCATTATTTATGTTCCTACAAAACTATCAAAAGATATATTGCTTCAGGAAAAACAACTAATAACCGAAATCAGAGAAGCTCATTATAATCCTTCTCTTGATATTAGGATTAAAGTTGACGTAAAAAGGTTTCCTGAACACCAAGAAGTAAAAACCAGGAAAATTTTGACAACAAAAGAGAAATATGAATTGTTAATAGATAAGAATCCGTTAGTTTTGGATTTTATTAAAAAATTTGATTTACATGTAGATTCATGAATTACAACTACTCAAGTGTAGTGCTATCGTGAAACAAATAAATTGACTGTACGAAAACAGGTGATTTTTGAATTAAAAAACGATTTTACTGAAGTGGTTATATTAAAAATTTTAAAATTATGGCACTGGATAAAATAAAAGCTATTTTCGAACAACATTCTACAATAAATAAGTACAAAAAGGGAGATATAATATATTCGCCCGGAGATAAAGCGGAATTTTTATTTTGCATTAAAGAAGGGAGCGTTAAAATTGGTTGCTATAATGAAAAAGGAAGAGAAATAACAAAATTCGTTTTTTACAAAGAAGAATTATTTGGGGAACAAGCTATTGCCGGACTGAATAAACGAAGAGATTATGCATTTGCAGTTGAAAATACGGTAATTCAAAAAATTAACTGTACTGCTATCAATGAATTTATTGTGAGTGACCTTGAAGTTTCAAAATATTTTCTAAAACTTTTCGGAAAAAGAAATATTGCCCTGGACGAGAGACTGGAATCTCTTGTTTTTAAAGATTCAAAGACCAGAATTATTGATTATTTAATGAAGACAATTGAACAAAAAGGGAAAAAAGTCGGATATGAGATAGTAGTAAGAAATTTTATGACTCATCAGGAAATCGCAAATCTAACTTCTACTTCCAGACAAACAGTAACAACTGTTTTAAATATCCTGAGAAACCAAAATATTATTACTTTTGACAGACATAGACTCCTGGTTAGGGATTTTGAAAAGCTAAAATCAGGAATTTGTTAATATTTTTATAATTATTACTACCGATAATAAATTCAACAATGTATAAGAATTTCATTAAACCTATTATGTTTCTTCTCCCTCCGGAAAAGGCTCATAATTTGGTAATGGTTTTTTTGAAATTTTCTAATCTCATACCTCCAATAGGATATTTTATTAAAAAAAACTATGTTATTAAATCCGAAGGTTTAAAAAAGGAAGTGGCGGGAATTATTTTTGAAAACCCAATCGGTTTAGCAGCCGGATTTGATAAAGATGCTGAAGTTTTTGAAACTATGGGGAAATTTGGTTTCGGTTTTGTTGAAATAGGCACAATCACCCCTAAAGCTCAACCAGGTAATCCAAAACCACGTTTATTTAGATTGACGAAAGATTTTGCTTTGATAAACAGAATGGGATTCAATAATAAAGGAGTTGATTATGCAGTGAAAAAATTAAAAAAAAGGAAAAATAAAAAATTAATCATCGGGGGAAATATTGGAAAAAATAAAGTAACTCCCTTGGAAAATTCTGAAAATGATTATATATCATCATTTAATAAACTATTTCCCTACGTGGATTATTTTGTAATAAACGTTTCTTCTCCTAACACTCCGGACTTAAGAAAACTCCAGGACAAAAAGCCTTTGACCAAACTTATAGATGCTTTACAAATCCAAAATAATAAAAAACATAATCCTAAACCTGTATTCTTGAAAATAGCTCCGGATTTATCTCAGGCTCAATTGGATGATATTATCGATATAGTAAATAAAAGCGAACTTGCAGGAGTTATTGCTACAAATACCACTATTAGCAGACAAAATCTAAAAGAACAAAAAGAAAGAATTATTGAAATTGGCAACGGTGGTTTGAGTGGAAGACCTTTGAAAAACAGAAGCACTGAAATCATAAAGATATTAAGATCAAAATTAAATAAAGAAAAAGCTATAATTGGTGTAGGTGGTATTTCAACAGCAGAGGATGCACGCAAAAAGCTTGAAGCCGGAGCAGATCTGGTTCAAATCTATACAGGTTTTATCTATGAAGGACCGGGTATAGTGAAAAAAATTATTTCTGCCCTGCATTCAAAATAACTGACAACGTAGTACCGCAAAAAGAAAATTTTTCAGCTAAAATAATTTTACCTGAAACATTAAATACAAATATAATAAACTAATATACAGGAAAATGATACTCCCGGCAATGTATATTTCTTACAAGCCAAAATAAATCGTAAATTTTTTCATTTACAACCAATATCAAATATATAATTCCAATCTTTGAATTATTCCATTATATAAAAAATCAATATATGCAGGAAATAAATAAGCATATCTATACCAGATTTAAAATCAAGTACATGGAATTATTATCCGGTTTGGGATTAATAATAATATATGAGACACAAAACCCTGTATAATTACTTTATTTTTCCAAAAATTTATTAACTGCCGAAACAGCTTTGGAAACAATATCATAATTAATTGAATAAATCATTAGTTTACCTTTTTTACTGGCTCTTACCACATTCGCCTGTCTCAAAATCCTGAGATGATGAGATGTTATGGATTGTTCCAATTGCAATGAACGATAAATGCTATTAACATTAATAGCTTCGTTTCTGTCTATAAATTCGAGAATAGTCATCCTTAACGGATGGGCAAGTGCTCTAGTAAGTTCAACGGCATACTGTAGTTTTGCTACGTCAATTAAAACCTTAGTCTTTTTCATTCTAAAATCTTTGTAGTTTCTTAATCTTGAGACAATTTGTTATAACCTCAGTGCAAATATCATATTAAATTTTAATATATCCAAAAAATATATTACTTTTTTTTATAATTTGTTAAAAATGGGGGTATATGGGGGTAAAATAATAATTTAAATCATAAATTATTGCTTTAAAATTACACTAAATAAATTTTAACTTGTCAGATCAGAAACCAATGTAGAAATCTGCTTAAGACGGTTTTTATCCAATGAATAGTAAATAAATTTACCATTTCTTTCTGTTTTTACAACCCCGGCTCTTCTTAAAATTGCCAAATGTTGTGATGCAACAGATTGTTCCAGTCTTAATTTGATATAAATGTCAGTAACAGTAATACCTTCACTCTCTTCCAAAAGATCTATGATTCTCTGACGTAATTGGTGGTTCACAGCTCTAAGGACCAATACCGCTTTTCTCAAATCGGCATAATCCAATAAAATTTCTTTTCCACCCTTTTTCAGTGTAACAGTTTCGTTCTTTTTGTCTCTCATAATTATATTTATTATTAAAAGTTGACTAATATGCCAAACAAAATGCATAAACCATACCAACTTTTATTTTTAGGGGCTTTTTATATGTAATTTTTTACATATTTTTTTTTATTATCAAAAAAAAATTAATTTGAAGATCCCAAATACTTGAATCACAATTGTTTAACTTTGGGCTTTGTTATGTTCGGAGGTTTGATATAATTTGGAGAAAAATAAGTTAAATCAGCAAAATCTCCTATTTTATACTTTTTATATGCTGGTTTTATGAGATTTTTTGCACTGCACAATGTATCTGTGAAAATAAATTTCGATGATTTATATTTCTCTTTGGCTTTAATTGAGCCATTTCCCGAAAATACAATTCTATTTTCATCTTTTATATATATATCAAATGTATTTTCATCTAAAATAACCGGTTTATTTTCAAAAATAGAAATTGTTTCATTAACAAATAAAGATGCATATACTTCCATCCGTCTGGCATCTATCATCGGACAATACAATAGATTGCCCATATCTTTTTTAACCGTTGCAGTAAAAAGCGACTCAAGGGTATTGATACCAATCAACGGAATATTCAAAGCAAAACATATCGCTTTAGCAGCAGACATCCCAACTCTTAAAGAAGTATATGATCCCGGCCCTTCACTTAAAGAGACGGCAGAAAGTACATTCTTATCAATTCCTGCACTTTTTATCACTTCCTCTATTTGCAAGGTAATAATTTCAGAATGTTTCAAACTGTTTTTCTCTTCCTGTATCGAGATCAATTTATCCATTTTACTTATAGCAACTGAACATATATCTGTAGCTGTCTCTATGTGCAATATATAACTCATTTATTTACTATGCGCTAATATTTTATTATATTTATCTTTATTATTAAGTATTTCAATAGCTTTTTCTATTTCTTTATCATTTTTTAAAGAATCTTTAATCTTACCTTTATTAAAATAATATCTTTTTACAATTTCTTTTTCTATAAGTCTTACTATTGTATTCCTGTTTTCATCTATAGCATTGTTTTTTTCTTTATCTATTTTTTCAATAAGAAAATCAATCTCTTTTTTAATATCATCATTTAAATTATCTTCATCAATATATTTTTTTAAATTTTTCAATTCCTTTTCAGACTTAGTAACATAATTATAATTTATATCTTTGAGAAATTGCTTAAAACTATTAAATTCATCAAATTTAAAACTATCAACAGGAGGAATCGAAGGATGAGCCAAGGTATATTTATTAACAAATTTGAAAATAATATTGTCACTTATGATATTTTTAACAAACGTGGAATATTTTTCTTTAGCTATAATTATATCCGGTTCAACTCCTCCTACATCATAAACTTCCCTGCCATTTCGAGTATGAAAAAGATTTTGCTTGTTTTTATCTATTTTAATTGCTTTTCCATTTTCATAAACCTTGCTTTGTATGCATCTTCCACTTGGAATATAATACTTCGAAATAGTAATCTTGACTTTAGAATTATAACCAACAGGGAATATATTTTGTACCAATCCTTTTCCAAAAGATCTTTGACCTATTATCACGCCCCTGTCCAAATCCTGAATAGAACCACTTACTATCTCAGATGCAGATGCAGTCCTGTCATTTATCAAAACCACCAAAGGAATACTATCGTCCAATGCAGTCATTCTGGTAGAATAAGTCCTGTTTTTATCCGGCAATTTACCTCTTGTTGAAACCAGAGCTTCATCTTTGTCTACAAAGACATTAGCAACATTAATCGCTTCTCTCAAAAGCCCCCCTCCATTATTCCTCAAATCAAGAATAACTCCTTTTATACCAAAACTATCTTTTAAACTACTCAAGGCTTTTCGAACATTGGCACCGGCATTTTGCGTAAATGTAGATAAATGAATATATCCGATATTATCTTTAACTCTACCAAAATATGGAACATTAGGTATGTTTATTTCCCCTCTTTTAATAGTAAGCTTTTTTGTTTTGCTATCACCATAGCTCTTTACGGTAAAAACAATTTCCGTACCCGGTGCTCCTCTGACTATGTTTGCAACATCTTTACTGCTTTTACCTTTGGTTTCCTCACCGTTTACCTCAAGAATCCTGTCACCGATTCTTAGACCTGCTTGATATGACGGGCTGTTTTCGTACATTTCAACAACGGTAATAACACTATCTATATTTCTCATTATCGATCCTACCCCACTATATTTACCTTCTGTCGATATTCTAAAACTCTCTGCATCTGATTCGGAAAAATAACGTGTATATGGATCCAAAGATCTGGTCATGGCATCAATACCGGTTTTCATTAAAATTCCCGGATCTATCTCATCAACAAAATTCTTATTGAGTTCTTTATACACGTTGGTATATACTTCAATATTCTTTGCAATCTCATATAATTTACTGTTTGGCTGAGCAAATAAACCAACCGAAAACAACAAAATCATCAGAGATGTATTTATCTTTTTTACCATATTATTATAACTGTTTTATTTTGAGTATTCAATCAAATATTGAATAATAATAATGTCTATTTAATTGAATTATACATTTTCATTACTTGATCCTTGGTAAACATACCAAATAACCCTGTTTGAAATGTATATTGTTGATCACCTTGTATTTTAGTATATCTAAAGTCGTAATTAAAAATACTGTCATTCATTTTCTTTTCATAAACAAAGCCATTATCCTCATCCAATATGATTTTTGAAAAATACGGACTTTTTTTAACCTCTTCCAATCTGTCGTTTTTTAATTTTGAAATATCATCATTCATTACCGTGGAATTCAATATTTGAATAAAATACCCATTTCCTTTCTTTAATGTGATATCTTTGACAATGCCCATGTCTTCGGTTTTAACAATTGTCCCTTCAGGTGCTTTAACTTTTAAAGGAATACCATAAGATATTAAATCCAATTGTTTAAAATCATCTTTATTACCATGTGAACATGATGAATATACAAAAATCGAAAATAATAACATGAACATATAAAATATTAGAGTCTTCATTTTTTCAGTTTGGTTATTAATTACTATTTAGTGTGTCTTTATTTTTTTCCCCGGCTAAGTACAATAAATTCATTTTACCCGAAATGTTATAATATACAAAGATAACATCTAAAATATAAATATTCATTTTTCCATAAACAATATTTGCTAGGTATATGTAACTATATATATAAAACTCTCTTTAGCCCCACCTTTAATACATTAAAATTAAATAAACGAAAGGTTTATAAAAAAAATTATCAATGCTATATAAAAAAGATATATCCATTTTATATTTTCACAATGGCATGTTTAAAAATAAGATAAATTATTGATTTTATACTTTTCTGCTTCGTGATTTAAGTGCTACCGTATTATCGTCCCCAATGCAAGATCGGGAAAAGCCCCTACGGCACTTTCTTTTGTTTCAAATAAATTTGAAACACCATTTAGGACTTGAAAGCACGCGTTAGCGTGACTTCAAAGCCGGCTTTGTAACTCACCATTATTTCCTTTTATCTTTGTACTTTTGTCCTTTGAACTTTGTCCTTTATCCTTTGTCCTTTTGCCTTTGAACTTCATACTTTGAACTTTGACCTTTCATAGCACAGCTACCTCCCAGCCTCCTGTTTCTCCGCAAGCTCCGAAACCGGAGTAGCTCCATCCCGCACATTACCAAAAAATAATTAAATCATTCTCTTCTATCCAATCCGTAATTCGTAATTTTTAATTCGTAATTCACCATTCATAATTCACCATTATTTCCTTTTATCTTTTTCCTTTTATCTTTTATCTTTTGTCACTCTACCACAAACTTGCCTACTCTTACCTTGCCCCTTTTGCCACGTACTACCATAAAATACATCCCACTGTGCAGGGTGCTTAATCCCGATA
>JALSPW010000187.1 GCA_026985735.1 Saprospiraceae bacterium | reverse complement strand
CTCTTCCACCTGAACCGATTAACAGGATATTCATTTTATCAATTTTTTAGAAATCACATATAATTCTAATAAAGTGATTATTCAAGTAAATATATATCAAATTTTACTTAAATAGTTACGCTTTTTTTATATTTTCAAATTTAGTAATTTTTTAACAATTAAAAAACAATATAAAAAAAATATAATAATATACAATTTATATTCTTTTAATATTACGTTTTTTAATCCATACTTTTTCTTTATTCAATAATTCCGCCTTATACCATATTTTCAAACTATCCAAAATAAACATTTTTTCACCCGGACTCAAATCATACAATTTTTCACTTCTAAAATCAGGAGCAGAAAATACCGAGTCCGGTTTGATTAAAATCGCTGAATTATTATTATAAATTCTTTTTTTAACGTTATTTGCTGCAAATAATGAAACAATAATTAAAAATACCAATAACAATGATATATATTTAATAAAAGATTTTATTTCATTTTTATTATAAAACCAATAAAAAAATGCGATTAAAACAAGAATTATGCTAAAAAAGAAAACGAAAACAGTCCATGTATTTAAACTAAAAACATCACAAAATTTTGTCCACCACCTATTTAAAAAAAAATCCGGAAGTTTTACTATATCGGAATCTAATTTTCTATCGGTTAAGTAAATATTGTGTTGAATATCTTTATTTGCCGGATCCAATTTCAGGGCTTTTTCGAAATAATACATTGCTTTACCCAAACTATCCAAATTATAGTATGTATTACCTATATTGTAATATAATTCCTTGGAATAATATCCCTGATTCATCAAAGAATCATATATTACTAATGCGTTTTTGTATTTTTTATTTTTGTAGGCATCAAAAGCTCTTTGCATCAAATTACTTTGTGACCAAACCGGTAATACCTGAAATAAAATAACAAACAATAATATTTTTTTCATGTTAATACTCCTAATTATTGAAATATGACAATACTCATGAATATTTACAGATATAACGGAAAATTGCTTTGAATAATTATATAAAACGTATTTGTTATAAAGAAATAACTATATTTTTTCTTTATATTAATAACTACATTCCCGTTTTTTTCTTGACAACTTCAATAATTCTGTCAGCTACTTTATCCTGAATACCCTGGTCCAAATGACTTGTAAACCCTACACATGAATTGTTAATTTCGCCAAGAACATAGGTGTCATTACCGTTTTCATCCCAGTCAAGCATAAAATCGGCTGTCCATATAAGAGGAGCTTCGTGACCTCCGAGTTTTTTCAGCACTTCAGGCAATTTACCAAGAAACATATTTACCAGTTCACTCCATTTCTCAGGCTTATCATAAGTGTATTTGGCACCGGAAAACAAAGTTGCAGAAAATGCATCTGCTCCTTCTGCAGGCTTTTTATGAACAACAAAAATCGGTGTTTCACCTACCATCAAAATTCTGATTTCTCCCTCTTTAATCCTTGGCATAAATCTCATATCAACCAACATTCCATTTTCTCCAACAATATATTGCTCGGCAAAATCCATGAAATTTCCAAGAGTTCGATGCTCCACATGATTATCAACAGCTTCCGTAAGCTTTAATTTAGTATCTAAAGGTAAAGTATCTCCGGGTTTATAAGTTCTTTCATCCTCCACTTGAACCCTCCAGATCCCCGAACCTGTTGAACCCCTGTTTTGTTTTAATACCCGCTCTCCATAAGATATACTTCTAGGAAATATTTCTTTAAATTCTTCAATGGAATAATAAGCATAAGTATCTTCAGGCACCAATCCCGTATCGGTAATTTTAGTAAGAGCATCTTTTGCTCCGAGATCTCTCATCACATCAGGATGTTCAAAGCCAATAACTCCAACATCTGATAAACGGGTTAATGTCTCAAAATATACTTTTTCACCATTTGGAAGATTTCCCGGATTTATCCGGCTAACATAAGCCACCGCTTTATCTTTAACATAATTATAAATATCATCTTTCCATTCATCTCTGAATTTTAAAACTTCGGTTGACCATCCTTTGTCTTTTAAAGAGTTTACCATGGGCATGGTGTCTTTTCTGTGACCGTCCAACCATTTATCGGAACCTCCTTCTGCTTCAAAAAATATGACATGTTTTTTCATAAATAATTTTTTATTAATTAAGTACTTTATTGACAAACACTATTTACTCTAAAAAAGAGTTTTAATAATATCTTCTTCAGATATTCCCTCAGCTTCCGCTTTATAATTTTTAATAATACGGTGTCTTAATACATTGATAGCAACAGCACGTATATCTTCAATATCAGGAGAATATTTACCTGAAATGGCAGCGTTGCATTTTGCTCCCAACACCAGATATTGTGAAGCTCTCGGTCCTGCTCCCCAAGACAGAAATTTATTTGCCATATCGGATGCCCTGTCACTTCCCGGACGTGTTTTGGCTGTTAAATTTACCGCATATTCCAGTACATTATCGGCAATAGGTATTTTTCTTACCATTTTTTGGAAGAATAAAATATCGTCACCGCTTAAAACTTTATTTACAATAGCTTTTTTATCGGTTGTCGTATTTTTAACAACATCTATTTCTTCTTCAAAATTAGGGTAATGCAAAGGAATATTGAACATAAACCTATCCAACTGTGCTTCAGGTAGAGGATAAGTCCCTTCTTGTTCAATGGGGTTTTGTGTAGCTAAAACGAAAAACGGTTCCGGTAATTTGTATTTATTTCCGCTGACGGTTACCGATTTTTCTTGCATAGCTTCAAGCAATGCAGCCTGAGTTTTAGGGGGAGTACGGTTTATTTCGTCAGCAAGGATAATATTTGCAAACACCGGTCCTTTATTGAATTGAAAACGTCTGGATTCATCCAAAATTTCCGATCCGGTAATATCGCTTGGCATCAAATCAGGAGTAAACTGAATTCTTTTAAACTCCAGATCCAGTGCATCAGATATGGTTTGTATCAAAAGTGTCTTTGCCAATCCCGGTACACCTACAAGCAAACTATGACCGTTGCTGAAAAGGCCTATTAACACCGATTTTATTACATCATCCTGCCCTACAATAATTTTTCCGATTTCTTTTTTTAACTTCCCGTATGAACGTGCTAATGCATCTATTGCTTCAACATCGGATTTATATTTTTGCTCCATTTTCTTATTATTTTAACCTATAATTAACGTAGATATTTATAATTTTGTTTTAATAATTAATAATTACATTTTTAAATTCGTTTAAAATCATTGCCGTTGCACCCCAAACCACATGATCATTAAAATAAAAATAAGGAATATCATTGAGTTCCATTCCATTTTCCAGTATAATTTTTCCTGTTTTTATTTTATTATTATCAAGCAAATTTTTTAACGGCACTTCAATAATATATTGTACTTCGCTTGGTTGAGGCACAAAATTAATATTTTTATCAGAATAAACAACATACGGATGAACTTTGAAGTTGCTTACAGGGATAAAAAGTTCTGAAAGACTTCCTACCGGTTTTATCTTATGTTGTTTAATCCCCAATTCTTCTTCCAATTCACGCAATGCACAATAATATAAATCTTGATCGGATTCATCAAGTTTTCCTCCAGGTAAACTGATTTGTCCTTTGTGTTTATCATTGAAATTGTATTCTGTCCTTTGAATAAGGGGAAAATAAATTTCATTTTTCTTATTATACAAAAATAATGTTACGGCTGCTTGTTTAAAACTATTGTGTTTTGGATATTCTTGAGGTCTTCCCGGAGGAGCCATTTGATATTGCACTTTCTTACCGGGTAGTTTTTTTGTGTTTAAAGCTTTATTAAGTTTTTCTATGTTTTTTAAAAAATTAGACATATTTTTTGTAATAATTATTAAAATATATGATTTATTGTTTTACAACTAAAATGTCACAATTCAGTTTAATACAGCAGTAACTTTATAACCTTTTTTCCTTAATAAATTTATTACTCCGTCTTTGCCTCCGAGGTGACCGGCACCCACCGCAAAAAAAGTCGGTTCATGTGATATATAATCGATAATTACCGGAATCCAATTTCTATTTCTATTATTGAGTAATATTTTTTCATATACAGAGATATCATCTGATTTTATGGATTGGTGAAGAGCATTTATATTTTGTTGTTTATATAAATCTATCAATTCTTTTAACTGATTCCCGCCCGTTTCTTTTGAATTAATGCTTTCCATCAACATTTTAGCTTGTTCTTTATAAGGAATGGAATCAAGAACTCCAATCTGAAATTCCATTGTCTCCAGGCCGCCGGTAGATTTGTTTTGTTTCTTTGCCATTTCCATTATTTCCATTTCGTAAGACATGTATTTTTTATTTTGAATCGAACCGGGTACAATGTCTCCTTCGGCAAAAACCGTTAAAAATAAGGGTTTTACTTTTTGAAATAGGAACAATGGGATGCCGGATTTTTTAAAATTCTTTTGGAGAATAGAATAGTCTTTTTGAGAAAGTAAATCTTCTAATGAAGTATCTCCACGCATCAATATTTTAGGAAGCAAATTCATAAGCATTGCCGGATCATTCATATTTTTCATGTCTATTTCAAAGACTACATTTTTACATTCATTAAATGTTTTTTGAAAACGGGGTGGCAAAAAGTAATCAGAAGAATCAATTAGGTGTATTGTTCCGAAAATATATGAAGGATATTGTGATTCTTTAGATTCTATTTTCCAAAGCAACGAATTTTGTAAAGGTTTAAATTCATTCTTTATCGTCCGGGTTTTAGTTGTTTTGCAAGATAAAATAAAACCCGCTATAAAAATTAATATTAATAAATTGTACTTTTTTATGTTCATTTGATTATTTTTGAAAATGATTCTATCTTAATTACAATAATAAAATTTTATATATGATTTTAATTAAAACAAAAACAAATAGAATTTATTTTATATTTATCACTTTCTTAATCTTCCTATACGGTTTAAACGGACAAAAAATTGTAACTGACAGTTTTTCATTGACAGTAACTATTCCCTCGAAAACAATGAAAAAAACACACAAAGCTATGATTTTTTTGCCTGAAAATTATTATTTGTGCAAAGATAGTTTTCCTGTTGTTTATCTTTTGCATGGTTATACCGGTTATTACAACAATTGGTACAAACGGGAACCGCGATTACAAGAATATGCATCGAGATATAATTTTATTATAGTAACACCCGAAGGTACTTCCGACAGTTGGTATATCGATAGTCCTGTTGATACTTCAAGTATGTATTCCAGTTATATCGGCAAGGAAGTTCCGGATTGGATTGACAGTCATTTCAAAACAATAAATAGAAAAGAAGCGAGAGCGATATGTGGTTTGAGCATGGGGGGACATGGTGCATTAACTATTGCATGTGATTATAAAGACATATATGGAGCAGCAAGCAGTATGAGCGGTGTTTTGGATTTCAGACCTTTCAATAAAAATTGGAATCTAACGGATATATTGGGGGTATATGAAAAAAATCGAGACAATTGGTATAAATCATCATTTGTGGGTAAAATCGATAACTTAACAAATACAAATGCTCCTGCGTTATTGATAGATTGCGGGATTGATGATAAATTTTATGCCGTCAATAAAAAAATTCATAAAAAATTGATTAAAAGAAAAATACCTCATGATTTTTGCGTTAGACCCGGAGGACATAGCTGGCATTATTGGAAAAATTCTTTACCATATCACTTGATGTTTTTCAATATTTTTTTTGAAAAAACAAAAAAATAAATACCTTTTGTCTTCTTTATTTTGTATTTCTCTTTTATTCTCACCCCAAATTCCTCTCCTTTTTCCTGATATTACATTTTGAAGCCGTTATTATAAAAAATGTTTACCCTCCAGGCAGCGATTTGCAAATAAATAATATCATATATATAAGGAAATAACTAGTTGTTTGTCCATAAAATCATTAAATTTTATATAGTTATTCTGGTATTCGCGTGAATTTTATTCCAATAAATAATCCCAACTAAGAATTTTGTTATTTATAATTACATATATTCACTAATTAAAAATAATTATTATGAAAAAAAACACATTACTCGCAATTTATTTAGTATTCTTATCAACTTTATTTTTTAATACGGGTTCTCTTATATCTCAAGGAGCCATTGGAGATTATGTATGGATAGATACAAATGAAAATGGTATACAAGATCCGGGAGAACCACCTTTGAAATATATAACTGTCAAACTCTATAAATCAAATGGAGAAATACTATATAAAACAACGACTTATGATGACGGAATATATCATTTTCCCATTGTTCCGGCCGGAGACTATTATCTGATTTTTGATCCTTATTACACTTATAAAGCTTATGATCCCACATCGCATTCGGGAACACTTGAAGATATAGACAATAGCGATATGACCGGTGCCAATGGAGAATACAGTACCGATATATTTACTGTGGAAAACGGAGATAATATCGATTATATAGATGCAGGGTTTATCGCACTTGGTTGTGAACCGTCTAATGATGACGCATGTGCCGATTTGACTGATTATGATCTGACTGCAGGAGGGGAATTGCCGGATGAACAAACCAATAAATGTAGTTTTTCATTCCTATACTTTAATGAATGTGATGAAAAAGATCAGGAAAATGCCGTTTTTTATACATTTACTATAACCGAACCTTATAATGGAATTAAGATAAATATCAATCCAAGTGGTTTGGAACCAATTCAAGGTATCGTGGTTGGTGGAATTTCATACCCGGATGATGATTTTTGTCATGATGATATTACCTTAGGCAATGCTCAGTGCATTTATCTTGAAGAAACCCATATTATGGAATGGCATTGTCTTGATGAGGGTACATACCAATTTAGGCTATCAACATCCGATGCCAATTCCGGAACATACAAAATTAGTTCGGAACTTATTATTAAAAATGATTATAGCAGATTGCATAATTTTTCATGTGAGAATGCTGAAGAATTGGAAATTGAAAGAACTTGTTCTTGGAATATATTTGAAGATAAGACAACAAAGGGAGCATGTCCGGGAATATTTTCCTTAGATAATTGTTATGCCGGAGATGGCCCTACTGTCTGGTATAAGTTTAAAATTCCTCCAGCTGCCAAAAGTTTGGATATTAAAGTAAATAATAAATTTTACGATAAATTTGATTTTGTTGTCTTCAACGAAGAAAATGCATGTTCAAACGATGAAGGCTGGTGCGGATCGGATGGAATATTAAGTAATTTAATAGATGTAAACGGTGAAGAAGGAAAATATTATTATATAGCGGTAATCAATACAGAAAACACAAACAAAGAATTTAACATTTACATAAATATAGCGGTGCATCCTGTCAATGATAGTCCCTGTATATATGATGATTATCCCCCGTATGATTTGGATACAACGGGTATACATCATGGCACCACTTGTTGTGCTGATGGAGCAAATAATAACGGTGGTTTTGATCTGCCAAATGTAATATGCAGCACTCGAGCTGATGATAATAGTGTTTGGTACAGGGCAAAATTTGACCAAAATAGTTATGGCATGAAAATAACCGTTACCGATGATGATTTTTTAGATTTCTTTGCAGTTGAAGTTTTTTCCGGTAGTGAGAATGCTATTTGTGATAATACTGCGACATTTTTACAGGCAAAATGTAATGAACTACCAGAAACATCAATATCGATTGTCTGCCAAGATCTTAACGATTATATATTTATCAAAGTTACAAGTTCCGAAGAAGAAGGAGAATGTTCGAATTTCACTATTAAAGTTGAGCCGATTTATGAAAAAAATCAAGCGGATGATTGTTTGGAGATTGAAGAGGCACAAACTTTATCTCCAATTACTCCCGATGAGGTAAAAATCGATAACTTTTGCAGGTGTGGTACCCTCGAAGATACAAAACCCGATATGGTTATACCGGAAGGATGTGTTGAATTTACAAAAAATCCTACTGTATGGTTTAAAGTCGAAGTTGATGAGAATGCATCTCAATTGTATTCGTATGTAACAACCGGAGGAAATTGGACGCCGGTATGGTCGGTAATTTATTCCGGATCCGGTAATTGTTCAAATTTAGTAAATGCATCTACCGATGATTACACTTTTGATTGTAGTTCAGATGTAATTCCACAATCAACACCAATGATTACTTCTGTTTCTGAAGGTTCATATTATATTGTAGTCTCTGCGCAAGAAGGAGATACCATTGATGATTCTGATTTTGAATTGTGTGTTGCTACTTTAAAAGATTTTAATAATTGTATTGGCCCGGATCTTGGTTGTGCCAATGACGAATCATTGGTTTTCGAAATACGTGATCGTGAATTTTCCGGTCTGGAACCAAATGGTCCTCCATACAATGGTCCGTTTTATCCCGGAGAGAAATTATCAGTACACATGTCGTTTTCGTATGATGCAACAAAGTATGATAATAATTGGTTACAGGGGTTTATTCCGAAATTCGGTTGTGGATGGGATGTTGATAGTTTTGATTTTACCGCATATCCGCCTGTTGGAATTAACAGAAATGCCAAGTGGTATCCCGAAGATGGAGATTGTCCTCCACAAATCATGCAAGATATTCCATATTTATGCACATATACAGATAAAGACGGAAGGTTGAAACTTGTTAATACATTGTGCGAAATATTACCGGAAGGAGTATCTTGTTCTGAAGGCATGAAAAAATATGATTTATTGCCCGGTGGTTATTTTTGGGTTTCCGAAGGTGCAAGTCCCGATTGTGATTCTGATAATTGCTCGCCGTCAAGAAAATATGGTATTGGATCGCCAAAAGTTGATTTTTCATGGGATTTTACTATTAGCATTAAAGAATTTAAAAATATAGAAGAATATAATAATTGCAATGACTTACAAATAAGTTTTCAAATCTTTTCGGACGGATTAACGGGTTGTTGGGAAAACCTCGAAGGTGATTGCATATATGAAAAACCACAGTTCTCTCCTCAATGGGAAGTTAAGTATTATACCGGAAAACCAATTTCATTTGAATATGAAATTGATAATAATGATTGTTATGGTGAATGCAACGGGAGTATTCATTTGACAAATATTACAAATGGAATAGAACCGTACAAGTACATTTGGGACAATGGAATGACAACAAAAGATATTGATAGTCTGTGTCCTGGAAATTATAATCTGACTATTGTTGATGCTATCAATGATAGTATCACCGGAAGTTTTGTTGTTACTTCTCCTCCGGAATTTGTTTTTGATTTAAATACAACAAATGAATCCTCAAATAATTCCAATGATGGTACAGCATCATTATCGGTACATGGTGGTACTCCGCCTTATGAAATCATCTGGAGTACAGGTGATACAACAGTGGCTATAGTAAATTTGTCACCTGGAGATTATTCAGTTAGTGTTACGGATAGTCTTGGTTGTGAAAATTTAATATCCTTCCATATTTTCAAATATGAATGTAAAGAGATATCAATTCATACGGATATATCGAATGTAAGTTGCTATGGAGACTGTGATGGTAAAATATCAATATCGGATGTTGATAGCATAGTTTATCCTGTTACATATCTATGGAGTACAGGGGATACAAGCGCTATGATTGATAATCTATGTCCCGGTTTATACATTGTTACTGTTAATGGTAGTGATAATTGTCAGAAGTCAGAAACTTTTACTATAGAGCAACCCGATGAGATTATTATAAACATTGATTCGGTTAATGAGATAAATGTACCATTCTCAGGCAGTATTGCCATAGGTATTGATAACCCGGATAAATATACATATCAATGGTCGGGACCTTGTGGTTTTTCAAGTAATAATAAAGATATTGACAGTTTGAATTGTGCCGGATGTTATACTCTGATAGTGACCGATACATTTACAAATTGCCAAGCCGATACTACGATATGTTTAACTACTGTAGGTACAAACTATATCTTTGGCAAACAAAACATATACATATATCCGAATCCTGCAAGAGAATATGTAATATTTGATTTTAGTAAAACATCTATTGGTAAAAGTAATATTAGCATTTACGATTTATCGGGTAAAATCGTATTTAATATAGTAAAAGAGCCAAAAGATAAAATATTGAAAATAGATTTATATACATTGATTCACGGGCTTTATATAGCAAAAATCGAAGGAGAGCAAATGATTTATTACAAAAAAATAGTATTGGAGTGATAAAAAAATATCCGGTAAAAATTA
>JALSPW010000186.1 GCA_026985735.1 Saprospiraceae bacterium | reverse complement strand
TTCCCTCATTGGAAATATTGAAGCTCAAAACAGATTAAGTGGGGAAGTATTATTTTATGAAAAAATACAATAACATACCCTTAATAATCGCTTTATAAAAAATAACAATTCAGATATATCATTTATTGCCGGAATGATTTTGTTTAGATAGTTATAGATACTAAATATTAATAAAGAATATGGAGAATAAAGATTTTTTTATTAGAATATTGCTTTCCCTTTCAATTTTGATGATGTTATTTGTATCAAATAATATATTGTTGGCCCAAACGGATATCCCAACCGATACAATACAAATAGATAGTGCGGAAGCTGAAAAATTAGGACTTTTCAATAAAGAAAACCGGAGAACATTCAAGATTCTTTTTTCAGGGAAACCGGCAAAAGCAGCTTTATTTTCTTTATTTTTACCCGGTTCGGGACAAGCTTACAATGGTAAATATTGGAAGATGCCAATTGTATGGGGTTTAATCGGATATTTTGGATATAATGCATATTCGGCTAGTAAAAAATATAAGGAAATGGACGATGCATATTGGTGTATGGTGCGAAATGAGCATTGTTCTTATAATGGGATTACCGATCCCAATCAATTGAGACCATATCGTAATAATGCGAGAAGTTACAAAGAAAGAATGTGGGTTACATTTTCAATAGTTTATCTTGTTCAAGCTATAGAAGCGTATATTGACAGGCATCTTATTGATTTTGATCTTAATAAAGATTTATCGTTTAAACCTGAATTTAGTAAAAGGGGATTTGCTATCGGCTTAAATTATAATCTTAATTAGTGTGTGTCCATAAAGTGTTTAATTTTATAAAAGCAAAATTGTCATCGAAATATCCGTTTTTGATTTTGCATAGCTTTCAAAGAGACACGATATTGACAGTAATATTACTTTTTTGTTAAAATAATTGTTAAATTATGTTTTTTTATGTTTATTGCAGCGTTTTAGTTTTAGTTTTCATCATAGTATAAAATTATTTATAAATTCAATTAATTTGTTAACCGGAAATATTGGCTTATGAAACAATTATTATTTTTTATTTATATCCTCATAATTCCTTATTATACTTTTTCGCAAAAATATGAGGATTATGTTGGAGCGGGTCATGACAGGGATATCAAAGTGTATTCCAGCAGTAATAAATTTGAAAATTCCACGGGTTTTATGGCTAAGCCTGAAAATACTATTAATGGTATCGGTCTTGATGCAAAATTGATGGAAGCATCCAGATTGCTTAGCCAGGCATCTTTGGGAGCAGACATGAAGACAATCAGATATGTTGCTAAAATCGGCATATCACAATGGATAGAAGAACAAATGAATACTCCGCCTGAGAGCTATTTGCAGAATATTTTGGATGTTTATCAAATAACAAAGCAATGGGAGTTGGATCATGGTGTTGATTCTACAGATATAGATGAAAGTCCTAATTGGTCACATTTTATGTATGCATGGTGGGAGTACAATTTATTTAATGATGATTTATTGCGACAAAGAGTGGCTCTGGCACTTAGTGAGATAATAGTATTGTCATTTGAATCCGATTTGGGTGGTTTTGGTGATGCTGTGGGATCTTTTTATGATATATTTTCCGAAAATGCTTTTGGCAATTACAAAGATATTCTTAAAAAAGTAACTTATCATCCTGCTATGGGTTTTTATCTTAGTCATCTGAATAATCCAAAGACAATTGAGGAAGATAATATTCATCCTGATGAAAATTATGCGAGGGAAGTAATGCAATTATTCTCAATTGGATTATATGAATTGAATAATGACGGTACGAGAAAAAAAGATGCAGACGGCAATTATATACCAACATATACCAATGATGATATCAAAGAAATGGCGAAAGTATTTACCGGATTAGGGCCGGGAGCATTGGTACCTAATCAATGGGTGGATGAACCTGATTTTGGTTATGGGATTTGGATAACGGATATGACGGTTCCGATGAAAATGTATGAAGATTGGCATGAACCTGGAGAGAAACACATTGTCGGAAACTTTACTATTCCTGGAGGTCAAACAGGAGATCAAGATATTGAAATGGCTTTGGATCATTTGTTCAATCATCCTAATGTAGGTCCTTTTATTTGCAAGCAATTAATACAGCGGTTGGTTAAGTCAAATCCAACCCCCGCTTATGTTGACAGGGTAGCTTCTGTTTTTAATGATAATGGTAGTGGCGTGAGAGGTGATTTGAAATCGGTTATCAAGGCTATTTTGTTGGATCCGGAAGCTAGAGATTGCTCATGGATAAATGATGAAACTAATGGAAAACTAAGAGAGCCTCTTCTTAGGTATACTCAATTTGCACGAGCAATAGATAAAGATCAAGCGTATGGGCATTATTGGAATATTGGATATGGTTATTGGGAAAGTACGGGACAAATGGTAATGTCGTCTCCTTCTGTATTTAATTTTTTCCTTCCTTATTTTCAACCTAACGGGCCATTAGCTGAAAAGGGTTTAATAGCACCTGAATTTCAAATACATAATTCAAAAACAAGTATAGGTTATTTAAATTCTCTTTTTGAATGGACAAGGTATGAGTATTTATTAAATAATTGGTTGCAAGATGACCCGGCAGTTGTTACTGATTATTACAAATTGGAACCTCTTGCTAGAAATCCTGAAGTTTTATTAAATTATCTTGATATCTCTTTTACCTATGGAATGTTGTCAGATAGAACTAGGCGTATAATCAGGGAGAATTGTTATAATTTGGTGAATTCAAGTTTTAAAAGAAATAGAGCTGAACTCGCTTTATATTTGTTGATGGCTTCACCGGATTTCAACATATCCAAATAAATTTTTTATTTGCTAATTAATTAATGAAAATCATCTTATCATGAGAAATAAAAATATATCACGACGTAAGTTTATACAAAGTACTGCCAAGTTTGGTTTGGGAGCTTCGATTTTATCACCGTTTTTGAATCTTAAGGCTTTAGCCAATTCTTCTTTTCTGGTTCCTGAAATAGCAGATGATTACAAAGTGTTGGTTTGCTTTTTTCAAGGAGGGGGAAACGATTCTTTTAACATGCTTGTTCCGATGGGAAGCGAATATGACAGTTATAGTGAAACGAGATCAAATTTAGCTTTGCCTCAGGATGATTTATTACCCTTGAATGTTTTAAATACAGGAAACAGGAAATTTGGATTGCATCCCTCTATGACAGAAATACAAACGCTTTTCAATAAGAAAAAAGTCGCTTTTATTTCAAATATGGGCACTTTGATACAACCCACTACTGCTCAGGAAGCTTATGATGAAACGGTTCCTTTGCCCTTGGGATTGTTTTCCCACGTTGATCAACAACAGGAATGGATGACAGGAACACCTCATCAAAGAGCTATCAAAGGGTGGGGTGGTAAAATAGCAGATAGTTTTAAAAATATAAATCCGCAGAATTCTATTTCTATGAATATTTCATTGGGTGGAACAAATATTTTTCAGAATGGTAACGAAACTATTGAATTTTCTATTGGTGTGGAGGAGTATGATCTTGGGATTTCAGGTTATGGTGATGATAATTGGGACGGATTTGGACAGATGTTGACTAAAGGATTGGATAGCCTTATCGAACATAAATATAACGATCCCTTCAAACAGACTTATGTTGATGTTATCAAGAATTCAAGAGATGGTCTGGAGATATTTAGGGAAGCTTTGGAGCAAACGGAGGATCTAAATACACCATTTACCCAAAATCAATTATCCGGTGCTTTCAAAACAGTAGCAAAAATTATTAAAGCCAATACTCTCTTAGGTTTTAAAAGGCAAATTTATTTTATTGACTATTCCGGTTGGGATCACCATGATGAATTATTGGACAATCAAAATGCTATGCTTGGTGTAGTAGATGCGGCATTTGGTGAATTTCATGGAGCATTGGAAGAACTGGATATGCTTGATAATGTGACTGTTTTCAGTATGTCCGAGTTCGCGCGTACTTTGACCTCAAATGGTAATGGTACGGATCATGCCTGGGGTGGTAATGTTATGGTCATGGGTGGTGCTGTAAACGGCCAAAAGATATATGGTGATTATCCTATACTCAATCTGGATAATGAAAGAATGCTTTGGGACGGTGTAGTGGTACCTACATTGTCCACAGATGAATATTTTACCGAGTTGGCTCAATGGTTTGGAGTGGATTCATCATTAATACCTCAGTTATTTCCAAATATTAATAATTTTTATAACTTGAATTCAGGGCAGGCTCCTATCGGTTTTATGAATATTTAATAAGAGTTTTAATTAGATTTTTTAAACTAAAACAATTTTAAAATGAAATATATATTATCTTTTTTTATAGTACAAATAGGTATTTTGCAGATAAATGCACAATGTTATCCGGATAGACATAATACTACTTGGTTTCATGCATGGGAATCTTGTGAAATATCTGAAAATCCTAATATATCCAGAGGCGTGTCTCATTGGATTTTATATGATTTGGGACATGTATATAAGTTGGAAGATGTACATTTGTGGAATGTAAATGATCCGGAACATTTGGAGGATGGAATAAAAACTGCAGTATTTGATTACTCTCAAGATGGAAATAGCTGGGTTGAATTTGGACAGCAATCATTTGAAATGGCAAGTGGTAAAAGTATTTATGAAGGAGAAGATGCTTTTAGTTTTGATGGTATAAAAGCAAGATATTTATTGATTACCGTATTGGAAACCTGGGGAGGAGAATGTGCAGGATTTGGTGAGATTAAAATAGGTGTTGCTCCTATCACAGCGACCGACCTTGTGAATTTTGATATGGATTGCAATGAAATAAACGGATATACGGAATTGAGTTGGTCTTTAACAAATGAATCGAAAACCGTGTCATTTGATATTGAAAAAAGTAAAGATGGTAAAGATTGGAAAGTCATTAATTCGACAGGAATCATTGCCGTACAACAAGGCCAAAATGATTATAAATATACTGATGATTCGGATAAAGAAGCATATTATCGTATAAAGGTTACTGATCAATCCGGTAATTCAACATATACAGATGCACATTTTTGTTCAAAAACAGATATAAAAGCTAATGTGTATCCTAATCCTTTTAATGAGCATTTTACTGTGGAAATTCTTGCTCAGAATGATGAACCTTTAATTTATGAATTGTCGGATATTTATGGAAGAAAAATAAAAAGAGGTATTATCAATTCTTCTTCGATTATCAATACATTGAATTTTGATAATCTTGGGCTTGAACCGGGAAATTATTTTTTCACCGTTAGACAGGGAAGTAAAACCGGACATTTGAAATTGATAAAAATGAAATCAACGGAATGATGAAAACTTCAGGGTTATTCCAGGAGTTCTTTTAAGAAAAAATTACCCAATTCCGTTCCGTGCCCCAATGCGATGGATATTCGTTTGTAAGCGGAAGATACTATATCACCAATTGCGAAGATATTTGGTGCTGAAGTTTTATATCTTTCAGTTACTTTTATATAACCTTTTTCATCCATGTCAATTTCTTGAGGAATAAATTCCGAATTTGGAAGATATCCTATTTTATAAACGATTTTATCTATTTTTATACTGTTTTTATCACCGGTATTTATATCTTTTATCTCTATTGATTTAAGGTTTGTATCTCCGTTTAACTCAATTAGGATTTTGTGATTTAAAACTATAATTTTAGGGTGGTTAATGACGTTGTCCACAAGATCTTTTCTGGATTTCCAGCGATCCGATTTATTCACCAGATAAATCTCCGAAGCATAATCAATCAGCCGTAAAGCTGCTATTGTAGCATTATCCCCATTTCCTATAACTGCAACTTTTTTATTGGAAAAGTCATTAAGATTGTAGCTGATGCGATAATATATGTCTTTGCTAAATCTACGGTCGATGGATTTCTTATCGATATTGAATCTGCTCCCCGTCGCTATAATCACATAATCGTAATTAATATGTTTTTCTATTCCTCTATGTATGTAATTTATTGTTTTGGTATGTATATCTATGCCGGTAACTTTGCTATGGAATTTAATAGGGAACTGATATTTATTTGAAAAATTATTAATTTTTTTTGTCAATTCAAGTCCGTTTTTATATAAACCAATAATGAAATCCTCCGGTTCATTATGTATTTCAGTCAATTGACCACCCGGTTTTTCGCTTTTTTCCAATATAATATGATCGACATTTGCCATTAATAATGTAGAAGACATACTTAAAGCAGCAGGACCTGCACCTATTATAATTATATTTTTTTTTAGATAAGACATTATAATATATTATCTGATAATTATTTCTTTGATATAATCTTCTCCCATTCTTTCATTGATTTTATTTATTAATTTTTCTTTATTATAAGCAAGTTCATGTTTTAGCGGCCCTGATGTGATAACCAGAATAAGTTTATTACCGCTTACTTTGATAGAAGAAGTATAACCGGCGACCATTTCTCCCATTAATTCTTTCCATACGCTATTTATACCGGCCTGATAAAACTTTGGTTTTATTTTATCCTGATTGATATAATTACCAATAGTATCTGAAAGTTTTTCTTCAGATTTATTTCTTTTATGAATCATATTGATTTATTATTTTACCTTTTTCAATTTCAAAAATTTTATATGCTACTTTAGATTTTTTAAAAATTTGTTCGACTCTTTGTCTTTCCGTATCCGAAATAAATACCTGGCCGAAATTATTTTCAAAAAGTAATGAAACCAATTGTTTGACACGGTTTTTGTCAAGTTTATCAAAAACATCATCAAGTATCACAATTGGAATAAATCCTTTTTCTTTTTTTAAAAATGAAAATTCTGCCAGTTTTATTGCCAATGCATAGGATTTTAATTGTCCTTGAGATGCAAAAGTCCTTAAATTTTCATTATTTATCTTAAATATCAAATCATCTTTGTGAATACCCGAGTTACTCCGCTTTAATATGATATCTTTTTTTCTGTTTTCTACTACCAAATTCAGATATTCTTTATCTTTAAGTTGACTATGATATGTAATATCGGGAATTTCTTTATCTCCTGAAATGCTTTTGTAAATAGTTGAAAATTCAGGTACTAATTTTTTTATGAATTCTTTTCTTTTTTCAAAAATAAACCTTGCAAGAGGTGCTATTTTTTTATCATAAGTATCAAGCAATAAAAAGTCTACATTTCCATCAAATGTATTTTTCAATAATGCATTTCTTTGTTTGAGCCATTTTTTGTATTCTACAAGTGTTAGCAAATATTTTTTATCCGTTTGAGATAAAACCCTGTCTATAAGTTTTCTTCTTTCTCTACTGTTTTCCAAAAGAGCATTTTTATCTCTTGGAGCGATTATCACTACCGGAAAATTTCCAATATGATCTGAGATTTTATCTACAGCTTTGGAGTTGTTTTCTATTATTTTGGTTCTTGGAGGTTTTACCTTGGCAGCAATATTATATATTTTATTTTCTTTATGAAATTCGCCTTCGATTCTAAAATAATCTTCCCCTCTCATTACATTATTCTTTTCCAATCTTCCAAAATTGCTTTTAGTCAAACATAAATAATGTATCGCATCCAGAATATTTGTTTTGCCCATTCCGTTCAAACCTGTAAAAGCATTAATAGCGGGATGTGGTACAAACTCTATCTGTTTAATGTTTTTATATTGTACTATTTTGATTTTATTAAGAAACAAATCTCTAATTTTATATTAAAAAAATATATAATTTCGCTAAAATATATTCAAATTTTTAAAAATAATACAAATTTTGAAAAAAACAGCAATTATTTAATTAAAAATAAAACTAAATTGCGAAAGTTTAATTACTTTTGCGCACTGTTTTTAAAAAATGAATAATTAAAATGGCAAGAAAAAAGAAAAACACAGGAAAAGTTAATCAACAATTTGATGATGAAGTATTGGTTGATATTATTGAAGAAAGTGATTATAAAGGTAATTTTTTTGAAGATTATCAAAATTACTTATTAATAGGTGTAGCTGCTTTGTTGTTAATTGTAGGTGGTTATTTTGCATATAAGTTTTTATTATTGGCTCCAAAAGAAAAAGAAGCCATGGCAGAAATGATGCAAGCTGAAAAACAATTTGAGAAAGATTCATTTACTTTGGCCTTGGATAATCCCGGTGAAGGTTATAGTGGTTTCTTGGATATTATAGAAGATTATAGCGGAACAAAAGCTGCAAATACGGCAAAATATTATGCAGGAATAAGTTATTTGAACCTCGGTATTTTTGATGCGGCAATTGAATATTTAAAGGATTATGACGAAGATGACCTGCTTACTGCTATTCCAAAATACGGAGCATTGGGAGATGCATATTCGGAGTTGGAAGATATGGAAAATGCTAAAAAATATTATACCAAAGCGGTGTCTCAAGAAGCTAATGAATTGTTGACTCCGTATTATTTGAAAAAATTGGGAATGTTGCTCCGGTCGGAAGGAAGTCAAGAAGAAGCAAATAAATATTTTGAAAGGATTAAAAATGAATTCCCTAAATCTACTTATGCCCAGGATATAGAAAAATATATTTTTCCTCCGGTGGAAGATTAAAAAAAATATACAATATAGAGGGTTGCTTGATTAAGCAACCTTTTTTTTTAATTAACTGTTATTATTTATTAAAATATATCATTAAAATAGATCGGGTATGAAAGAAATATTAATGCTGATAAAAAAAAGGCTTTATATTTTTGTGATTGTTGATATGATACTGGCTTTGATTATAGGGAGTTTAATTGATTTTAGTTCTTTCAATATTAAACCCGTCAGTATGATTGCTGTTTTTATGATGTTGTATCCGATGCTGACAGGTCTGGCAGTGGAAAAAGTCAAAAAAGCAGGTAGAAATTATAAGCTTATTATTACTACTTTAATTTTTGCTTATGTAATAGCATCCTTTTCCGCTTATATTATTTCCAGGACAATATTGAGTGATTATCCCGATATTGCGTTTGCGATGATAATGGTTGGGGCTATTCCTTGTTCCAATATGTTGATAGGCTGGTCGGGAATTGCCGATGCAAGTGTTGAGGATGCATTGGTGATTGCAGTGATTGGTTTGTTGTTAATTCCGGTTATATCTCCTGTGATATTAAAAATCAGCGGGGGAGTATTTGTGACATTTAACGTATTAAAACTTTTTTATACTTTAATGATTTTTATTTTGGTTCCTCTTATTCTTGGTTATGTTACACGAAGATTGATAATAGCACGAAAAGGACAAAATTATTTTATGAAAATTAAAAAAGTCTTTCCAGGTGTTTCCGCATCAGGTATATTGGTGATAGTTTTCTTTTCAGTTGCAAAAGTAGCTAATAAAGTAATTGACAATCCTCAAATATTTTTAATTATCCTGGTAGGATTGATGATATATTACATTATTCAAACATTGATTTCAATTTTGGCTTCCAAATTATTTAATTTTAAATATGAACAAGCGATGATATTAATTTTAGGAGCTACTGCCAGTTCGCAAGCGATATCATTGAGTGTTGCTGCTTCAATGTTTCCGGATATGACAGTTTTTGCCTTGTCTTTTAAACCTGCGATTCAAGTTCTGTATATTATGTTGTTGATATATGGTATGGGACCTTGGTTGAAAAAGTTCCTAAAACAAAATAGAGGTTAAGAAGTAATTTCAAAGTTCAAAGCTTTGTTATAAGTATATCAAAAGGTTCAAAATTTGAAAAACAAAAGACAAAAGTACAAAGATAAAAGGAATTTATGGCGAATGGTAAGTGGTGGATTAAATCATAAATTTAGACAACTGATTCCTATAAATAATAATTTTAATAACAGATAGAACATGAGGGAATTAATTGATAATTGATAATTGAGAATTGAAAATTAAAAAAGCAAAAGATAGAAGGAATTAATTGGAGAATTACAAATTAAAAATTACGAATTACGATTGAAATAGAAGAGAGCTAAATATTGAATTTTAGATTGTTGTACTGTTTTAAAAAATGCCGCAAATTTATTTGCAACATAAAGACAAGTCCCGGTGGGACGACGTATTATAGCTCCGTAATTAAGTGCGGGGTGAAAAGTAGTCCCCCGATTGTTTTGGCGATATTTTTGCAGCAAAGCAAAGCAAAAATAGTGACAAAACAAAAGTGATAAGGGACTAAATATCATGAAATTTCAGCAATTCAGGGTGAATGTATAAAGTGTTAAAAAATAGCAAATAATAAATA
>JALSPW010000185.1 GCA_026985735.1 Saprospiraceae bacterium | reverse complement strand
CCCTCCCTGGATTGATATTCTGCAACAGGTTTTAGCAATCCGGGATGATATGATTTATCTATCTGACCCGATGCCAATGAAAGATACAAAAGCAATAAAATGGAAAAAGTGTTTCTTAACATTTTGATATTTTATAAAAGTTAGCAGAATTTTCAAAATATTCTGCTAACTTATTTTTATTTTAATGACTTTAAGTATTTATTTTTTAGACTAACCGATAACAACATTAATATCATTCCTGCAAGACCAATAAAGAAACCGATATAAGGATAAGACATAGTGGTAAATTGTGCTACTTTTCCTTCTCCGAAAACCGTAGGCATAAAAGGTTTGATGCCATTAAATGCTCCACCGCCGTGTAATCCCAAATGATGTCCGTACCAATAGAGATAATATACATATATCAATAAGAAATAAATAGGAGCAAATGCTACTAAAATTGCCGCCCAAGAGAGTTTTTTCTTATCAATAAATAAAAATGCCAAGCCCAGAATAGCAAACAACCCGAAAATGAAATGAGAATATCTCATAATTTTATCCAAAGTTTTTAAAGCTCCGGGAATTTTATCAGCAGGGATTTTATCCCCTGCATAAATAGGGTATGGCACATGATTTCCAAGTTCATCCAAATCATTAACACCTTGAACAATCGGATACATTCCGATAAAGTGATTGATTTTATTCATCTCAATCAAGCAGTTAGCACCGGCATCCATTGCCAATTCTTCTCTTTCTCTAACACCTTCACATCCGTTATAAACTCCATTATATTTGAATTCGATCCTGATACCTTTGGGATACATACTTTTCGGATATTGAATACTTTGTAGTGCCACCCACCACATCGGCATAAAGTAGGATGCAATAATGAGAACCAAACCAATCAGGCCTAATCCCATATACATCATTTTAAATTTTTTTGCTTGTTCTTTCATCTTTTTTTCTTTAATAATTGTTAAACAAATTTATAATGATTTTAAATAATAACCAACATTTAAGTCTTTTATTTTTTAATAAGTTAGGCAGCCAATTGACTGCCTAACTTCTTTCGTAAACAATTAAATATTAATTATTAATTATTTTCCGGCTTTTTCTTTATCCAATTGTGCAGATTTGGCTTTGATATATTCTATCAATTTGCCTACATCTTTTGGATCTACGTGTTGGTTAGGCATTGCCAATTTATAGTATTGACGCATACCTTCGATATCAGCATCTTTATATTTGGATTCGGGATTCAATATCCACTCTTTCAACCATTTATCATCTCTACGTTTGTGAACATTGTATAAATCAGGTCCGTTAAACGGTTCGCCGAATTTATGACAAGCATTACATCCGTAGTTCAAGAATTCCATTTCACCCGGCAATAAGTTTTTCAACTCAATTGCAGAGGGTTTAAATGCTTGCATTTTGTTGTCCCACATAATTCTGTCATTCAATGCCAATACACGTTTGTTTTCGGCATCTTGATCGAATTTAACAGTTAAGTGTCCAACCAATTGACGTTTTTTAGGACTGTTTTGCGGATCAACAACGATAGGATAAACACCTGCTTTTTCTGCATTGAATTTAATGGTAGCTGTTTCGCCGGGAGAATAAGGATACATTTTGTCATAAGAAACCAATTCATATACATAATGATCCGTAGGACTGGTTCCCAAGTTGGTTAAGTGAATGACCACATCTTGTCCTTGTTTGACATTGATATCGGCAGGAGTAACTTTACCGTCTTTAATAGTACCGAATATTTCAACTGTATTTCCTTTGGTTTCAACTTTTTCTTCACCGGCAGCTGTTGCATAAGGAGATTTGCTCATTGTAACGATATTCGTTCCCACAGGATAAGCTTCCAAATTATTTTTTTCGTAATAGTTACGATCCATCATTACAGTGTAGTGAGGCTCACCCATTGGTAATGGTAAATCATAAATTAATTTGGGATGTTCAGCAGCAATATCAATCAATTGGTGGTTTTGCGGATGCAAAGGTCCAACCGGATTGAAACGGTCGATAGATAATTTATTCAAAGCTATCAAATATTTACCTTTTGGTGATTTTGTATCTCCGTGATATGAAACCAAGTGACCGATGTTATAGTGAGAAGGAACGTAATCCAATACTTTCAAGTCTTTGTAATTCCATTTGGTTACACGTGAATCAACATAAATAGAAGTATATACTACACCATCTCTGCTGTCATATTGATTATGTAATGGTCCTAAACCTACTTCCACACTACCGTGTAACGCTTTGTCCAAAGCAATGATAGGAATACCATAATCGTCTTTTCCTTCAAAATCCTTGTTTTTGATAGCTTTCATAATTTTATCGAAGCTATAAACCCAAGCATGAGAGTCCAATTTACCGGCAACGATAATATATTCACCAGTAGGGTTAACATCAACACCGTGAGGAGATTTGGGTTCCGGTATCAAGTAAAGTAATCCGTATTTGATAGATTCGGGAATGGTGATCACGTGCATTCCATTGATA
>JALSPW010000184.1 GCA_026985735.1 Saprospiraceae bacterium | reverse complement strand
CCCTCTTTTTCAACACAAAGAGGTATAAATGTATTTGGAATAACCGGTCTATACAAAGAAAAGTTCAAAGTTCAAAGGACAAAGTTCAAAGTTCAAAGGCAAAAGTTCAAAGTTCAAAGGATAAAGTTCAAAGGATAAAGTTCAAATGCAAAAGTTCAAAAGTCTGAAAGACAAAAGACAAAAGAAATTAATGATGAATTGTGAATGGTGAATTATGAGTTACGGATTGGATAGAAGAGATTGATTTATTGAATTATGAGGATATGCAGGATGGAGCTACTCCGGTTTCGGAGCGTGCGGAGAAACAGGAGGCTGGGAGGTAACTTGGCTAGGAAAGTTCAAAGTTCAAAGTTCAAAAAAAGGAGAAGGGGAGAAATTGTGCTTAATTATTATAGTGGAAGTATAACCATAACCGGATATATTTAATTTACAAGGGAGTAAAAGTCCCTCTCCTTTTTATAATCGGCATATTGGAAGCAGTTTGTTATAAAGAATAAAAAATATGAAATTTGCAATAGAATTTTTAGGAATAATCGTTACTTATATTTTAATTTCAACCGCAATCTTAAAAATAGTACTATGGGCAATAAAATCAATTCATGAAAAATTTAAAACAATACTACTCCCTTTTATTTATGCTATATTATTCGGTATCGGCTTATTGACATCAGGAAGAGCAGATCCCGGTTTTGCTTTACCGGTTCCCATTTTTATTATTATTATTTTAAGCTTTTTTACTAAAATAAATATAATTACCAAAATAATTATTCCTATTCTTTTTTGGACAACTATTATCGTATTATTTAATTTTTTTAGATCTTTGCAAAAAAACAACCATGGCAAATCAGAATAACCCGCAACCGGATTTCCCATTTAAGCCATTTCCTTTAATCATGGGATTAATAGCATGGAATATTTTATTTATTTTTGATATTTTCACTTCCGGTATGTTAGGCCCTGGTGCAATGTTGGCTTTGAGTTTATTATTATTATCATCAATATTATTGTTGATATCTTCGGATTTCAGAAAATCTATTCTTAAAGAAGGGGTAGAATTGGAAAGAATAAAAAAAAGCTTATATCTCACAAGTGCCATTGCCGGAACTATACTTGCGGTTTTGATTTATATGTCATTTAAATAGTATTTTTCTATAAAGTATCCTTCATCAACATATCACTATATGAAATATTAACCAGATTTTCTTCCTTGATTTCCAATAAATTCATATAATAATCACATAATTGTCTTAATTCCTCCACTGATCTGTCAACCTCTAAATCACCAGCTTCTATTTCAACAAAACTTCCTAACCCTTCTACTTCGTCAATATGAAATTTAACATAATCCAAAAAAAATATTTTCCGGTTTTTCTTAACCTCAACCATAACACCTAATGATGATTCCAACAAAGGTTTCAGTTCCTCAATATTACCGGATTTATAAAGGTTAAAGGTTGATTGCTTAGGCCCTTTTTTGTTCGGTCTGTCATAATATATCAATGACTTTTCTATATTGCCTTGCCTCAGCTTCAATCTGCCTTGCTTCACATTGAAATAAGTATCGGTTTGATGATCCAGTCCTTTGAAATCAGCACCATTCTCAAACAATATCCTTTCTATTTTATCCGGATCTAAGCATTTGGCCTTTATTTCTACATTTTTCATCTTATACTTACATTTTACATTCTACATTTTGCATTGTTTCCATCAAAATAGTATTACTATCGAAGATTTTATACTGCAATGGGAGCTTTAATAACCGGATATGGATTGTAATTGAGTAATTCAAAATCTTCAATATTAAAATCGTCAATACACTTTACTTCCTGATTAATTCTCATTTCCGGCAAAGGTCGCGGCTCTCTGGATAATTGTAATTCTACTTGCTCAAAATGATTTGTATAAATATGAACATCTCCGAAGGTAATCACAAAATCCCCGTACTCCAATCCCGTTACCTGAGCCATCATCATAGTTAATAATGCATAAGATGCTATATTAAAAGGAACTCCAAGGAAAGTATCCGCAGATCTTTGATACATCTGACAACTCAATTTTCCCCCGGCTACATAAAATTGGAACATAGCATGACAAGGGGTCAAAGCCATCTTATGAAGTTCTCCCGGATTCCATGCATTCACAATTATCCGTCGTGAATCGGGATTATTTTTCAACAAATCAACGGCTTTGGCTATCTGGTCTACAATAGTGCCGTCCATCGCTTCCCATTTTCTCCATTGTTTACCGTAAACAGGACCTAATTCTCCCCATTTTTTAGCAAATTCCTCATCTTGTTTTATCCTTGATATAAATTCTTTCTTTTTTTCATACCATTGTTCAGAATACCTGGGATATTTACCCTCTAATTTATTTGCCTTAAGATAGCTTGCAAAAGGCCACTCATCCCATATATGAACATTGTTATCAACAAGATATTTGATGTTTGTTTCTCCTTTTAAAAACCACAACAATTCATGAATTATCCCCCTTAAAAATACCTTTTTAGTAGTCAATAAAGGAAATCCTTCATTCAAACCCATTCTCATTTGATATCCGAATACACTTTTTGTCCCAATTCCGGTACGATCCGTTTTATCGACACCGTTTTCCATAATATGTCTAAGAAGATCTTGATATATTTTCATTCTTATTAACTATTTTTATTTTTCCGGTTTCATTTGAGGGAAGAACAAAACTTCCTGAATAGATTCATTATTTGTCAAAAACATAGCCAGCCTGTCCATTCCAATACCCATTCCGGATGTTGGAGGCATTCCGTATTCCAATGCCCTTAAAAAATCAAAATCAATGAATTGTGCAGCTTCTTCATCTCCCCTTTCAGATAGTTTCAATTGTTCTTCAAATCTTTCTTTTTGGTCAATAGGATCATTCAATTCAGAATAAGCATTTGCCACTTCCTTACCACAAACCATCAATTCAAATCTCTCTGTCAATTCGGAATCTTCCCTGTGCATTTTACACAACGGACTCATTTCCTTCGGATAATCAATAATAAATGTAGGTTGAATATAACTGCTTTCACATTTCTCACCAAATATCTCATCTATCAGTTTGCCTTTACCCATACTATCGTCAACTTCTATTCCCATATTTTTGGCAGCTTCGTACAATTCACCTTCTGTTTTACCTTTAATGTCAAATCCCGTATGATCCAATATTGCCTGACGCATCGTCACCCTTTTATAAGGTGCCTTAAAATCTATTTTATGTTCTCCAAATGTAGCTTCTGTCGTTCCGTTTACTGCAATGGCACAATGCTCCAGCAATTTTTCAGTAAATTCCATCATCCAGTTGTAATCTTTATACGCTACATATATTTCCATAGCGGTAAATTCGGGATTGTGAGTTCTGTCCATTCCCTCGTTTCGGAAGTTTCTCGAAAACTCATAGACACCATCATACCCCCCTACTATCAGCCTCTTCAAATACAATTCATTTGCTATCCTCAGATACATCGGTATATCCAATGTATTGTGATGGGTAACAAAAGGTTTAGCTGCAGCACCTCCGGGTATAGGCTGCAATACAGGAGTTTCGACCTCAAGGTATCCCGCATTATTAAAAAATTCACGCATCGCTTGAAATAATTTTGCTCGCTTTACAAATATCTCCCGAACATGCGGATTCACTACCAGGTCTACATATCTCTGACGATACCTCAATTCGGGATCCGTAAATGCATCATGTACATTTCCTTCCGCATCTACCTTAACCACAGGCAATGGTTTCAGTGATTTGGAAAGCAATTTCAATTCACTTACATGTATGGAAGTCTCCCCTGTTTTAGTCTTAAAAACATATCCTCTTACCCCTATAAAATCACCTATATCCAATAGCTTTTTAAACACTTTATTGTACATATCCTTATTTTCCCCGGGACATATCTCATCACGATTTATATACAATTGTATCTTGCCCGTACTGTCCTGCAATTCGGCAAAGGATGCCTTACCCATTATGCGTTTCATCATCAATCTTCCCGCAATTGACACATCTTTAAAATCTTCACTTCCTTCTTCAAACTTACTTTTTATTTCCGTAGCATTCGAGTTCACTTCATATAAATCTGCCGGAAAAGGGTTAATACCAAGCTCTTTTATTTTTTCAAGATTCTCTCTTCTTACTAACTCTTGTTCTGATAATTTTGTCATTATTATTGATTTTAAGCTGCAAAAATAGTTAATTTAATGACAATTAATATATGATATGATTTAAAATATTATTGTTTTATTATTTTGGGCGATTGCCGAGCACTACATTCACCCCTCCTCGTCGGCACCGGGCTATTCGTGGGTTCCGTCACGCCACCATTCCAATTTTCAATTTCGCTTTCAGCTTATCAATAAATTTCAATTGGTTTTAGTCACATGATTTATGGGCGTGACAGCCTCGCTACCACTCGTCTCCACTACTATCCCTATCGCATCCCCACCCCTTGAGAATGCAACTGCAAAGTACAAAATGCAAAAATCGAAGTAAAGCAACCCTCAACCGTTTTAAAGTCACACTATAGCATGACTTCAAAGCCGGGTTAAAACAGATTCACTTCGTTCATAGATTAGTCTGTTTTTTGAAACTTTTAACTTTAAACTTTTTTATAATCTGTCATTAGAGATACTTGGTCTGAAGTGCTTCATTAAAATGTTTTCCCGATTCAACCGGTTTAATTATTTTAAATCCTTCTATCATTTTCAATTTTCAATTCTCAATTTTCAATTCTCAATTAATTGTCTTATGTTAAACTGTTATTAAAATTATTATTTTTAAAAGTCAGTTGTTCTGAAATTTAAAACACCTTTGATTGTGCTTTTTCGATGGAGATGAGCTTTAGAAGGTGACGTAAATAAATATTTGATAATTCAATAGCTTATTAAAAATATCAATTACTATTCTCTCGTATGATTTTTTGTACTTCTTTCGTGCTTATGCCGGTTATTTTCGCAAGAATATCAATACCAATGCCATTTTGGTGACCTCGCAATATTACATTTACAGTATTCTTCTCGATACCTTTCTCAATACCCTTTTGTTCATGTTTTTTTGCTATCATTTCATAAGTACTCATAATATCATCTTTTATTTTTGGAGGAATTTTTTCTATTATTTCCAACAGTTGTCCCTCTTTTATTTGAACCAGCTGCAAATAATAAACAAAAATCACTTCTTTAAAGTTCCGCATGCCTTCAGGAAATAATGCTCCGAAAATATTTTCTACCTTTTTAATCAACTCACCGGGATTTTGACTGTATTTCTGAATTGTTAAGAGCAGAAGCGAGAAATGAATTTCCTATATTCATTAACTCTTCATCGGAAAAATTCTTTAAATCTATAAACTCAATTAAAAACAGCGGTAAATATTTTTTCAAATTTTCGGGTAAATCCGGGATTAATTCACTGATTGTTTTTAATTCCCATTTATCTTTACCATGATAAAACAACAATGGAATGATAAGTTTCAATGGGCTTCCCGCTTTAATCTGAGCTTGATAACCTTCAACGACATATCCCAATGTCTGAACATAAGAATACTTATCAGGATAGCTTTTATGTTCCAACAGTATGGCAATAAATGTTGTTTGATTGCTGTTTTTTAGATTGCACTCAAAAACCAAATCAGCAAAAGTCTCTTTTAACTTATCTGAAATAAAACTGTTTCGCGTAAATTTCAAGGTATATAGATCGATAATATTCAAAACGTCATCAGGCAGAAAAATTCTAAAAAAATCTCTTGCTACTTCGGTATTGGACATTATTGATTTAAAGAATTTATCGTGGATATTATTTATTTGTTTTTTTACCCATAAAGCAAAAATAAGAAAATCTTTAGAGAATTAAAAATCACGAATAGTGAATTATCCAATAACAAATTAAAAATCTGGTATCAGTAACCATTGATTACCGATTTAACATCACAAATCACCGGTTATATATAATCAATAATATTTACCTAAATTCAAAAAATTCCTAACATAATCTATTACTGCTTTTTCCAAAGAATAAAAGGAATCGAGATACCCTTGTCTTCTCAGTTTATCCACTTCCGCCTTGGTATAGTATTGATATTTATCCCTGATATCCACAGGAGTATCAATATATTCTATTTTAGGAGTTTTTTCCAAAGCATAAAATACACTCATTGCCAAATCATTAAAACTTCTTGCTACTCCGGTACCAAGATTATAAATACCGCTTTCTACCTTGTCTTTATTTTTGAACAAAAAATCTATCACCTTGAAAATATCCTTTACATATATAAAATCCCTCATTTGTTCGCCGTTTTTATATTCCGGTTTATGCGAACGAAATAACCTTATCTTGCCTGTAGATTTCACTTGATTGTATGCATGGAATATCACTGATGCCATTCTTCCTTTGTGATATTCATTTGGACCGAAAACATTAAAAAATTTTAAACCCACCCAAAAAACCGGCTTTTTATCTTGTCGCAAAACCCATTTATCAAATTCATTCTTTGATTCCCCGTAAGGATTCAATGGTTTTAATTCAGGTATTATATCATGATTATCCTTGTACCCTAATTCTCCGGCTCCATAGGTTGCTGCACTTGATGCATAAATAAGGGGAATTTTGTTTTCTGCAGATATTTTCCAGATAGCTTTGGAATAATTAAGATTCAATTTATCAAAAACAGCTTTATCCATTTCAGTAGTATCAGTTCTGGCACCTAAATGAATGATCAAATCAACATCATCCCTTATATGATTATTTGTAGAAATAAAAGTATTCCTATTGACAAATTCTTTAACAATCTTTCTTTCCAGATTTATATTTTTATCCCTTCTCGAAAAATCATCAACTGCAATAACATCCTTACGGGGATAATTTTTATTGAGATATGAAATCACCCCAGAACCGATAAAACCCGCTGCTCCTGTTACCACTACTGCCATTATATCAAAGGTTTGATTTCTTCATTATCATACTCTTCTGTCGGTATGCATGTGCAATACAAATTTCTATCTCCATAAGCATTATCAATTCTAGATACCGGAGGCCAAAATTTATAATGTCTCTTTAAATAATCCAGAGGATACGCTGCTTCTTGCCTGCTATAGGGATGTAACCATTCGTCTGCAGTAACTATTTCCGCCGTATGAGGTGAATTTTTAAGCGGATTATCTTCTTTATCTATCTCACCTTGGGTAACCGCTTTTATTTCTTTACGTATCCTTATCATAGCATCACAAAATCTATCAATCTCTTCCTTATTTTCGCTTTCTGTCGGTTCAATCATAAAGGTATCATGAACAGGAAAAGATACAGTGGGTGCATGAAATCCATAATCCATCAATCTCTTTGCAACATCTTCTGCAGAAACCCCTTCATGCTTGAAAGGTCTAAGGTCCAGAATCATTTCATGAGCAACCATTCCTCTTTCATTGGTATAAACTATACCATAATGCTTAGACAATTTGTATTTGATATAATTTGCATTTAAAATAGCAACTTCCGTAGCTTTTTTAAGTCCTTTAGCGCCCAACATCCGGATATATGCATGAGATATCATCAATATCCCCGCACTTCCATATGGAGCAGACGATACTGCTTTTATAGCTTTTTCCCTTTTTTCGTAATCATAAATATGCCCAGGTAAGTATTTGGCTAATTTTTTATTCGCCAATACAGGACCAACTCCGGGTCCCCCACCACCATGAGGAATGGCAAAAGTCTTATGCAAATTGAGATGACAAATATCCGCTCCTATGATACTTGGTTTTGTCAAACCAATCTGGGCATTCATATTGGCTCCATCCATATATACCAAGCCACCATTTTCATGGATTATCTCACACATTTCTACTATTTCCTTCTCAAACACACCATGCGTACTCGGATATGTAACCATAAATGCAGATAAACTGCCGGAATACTGCTCGGCTTTTTGTTTTAAATCACCAACATCTATATTCCCTTTATCATCACATTTAACAATCACTACTTTCATACCAGCCATAACGGCACTGGCAGGATTGGTACCATGTGCCGAAGAAGGCACCAATGTCACCGTTCTCTGCATATCTCCTCTGTCCCTATGGTATGCTCTGATGGTCATCAATCCCGTAAATTCACCCTGAGCTCCGGAATTAGGCTGAAATGTGCATGCCTCAAATCCTGTAATTTCTTGCAGATATTCACTCAAATCGGTTATTACCTGTAGATATCCCGATACTTGACCTTTAGGTGCAAAAGGATGAATATCTGTAAATTCTTGCCAGGTCACAGGCATCATCTCCGATGCTGCATTTAATTTCATAGTACAAGACCCCAAGGAAATCATAGAATGAACCAGGGAGATATCTTTGTTTTCCAAAAGCTTCATATACCTCATCAATTCGGTTTCACTCCGATACTTATTAAATATCTCATGTGTCAAATAATCCGACTTCCTTTTAACGCCCTCCGGAATTTTAATTCCTGGCTTATCATTCTCATTGATTACTTCCGGAATGATATTCAATGTAGAACCAAAAGCATTTAGAATATCATTAAGGTCACAAATCTGCGAAAGTTCATCTACACTTATGCTTACTCTATTTTTATCATAAAAGATATTTATATTCTTATCCAAAAGGTTTTTCCTTAATTCCATAATTTTTTCCGAATCCATTTCATAAGTCAATGTATCAAAAAAACTTTTATTTATTGGATTCATTCCCATTTCCGCCAAAGCATTCTTTAACAACGCAGCTTTCCTATGTATCTCACCCGCTATATTTTTTAAACCCGTTTTCCCATGATAAATAGCATAAAAACCGGCCATCACAGCAAGTAAAGCCTGCGCTGTACATATATTTGATGTAGCCTTCTCCCGCTTTATATGCTGTTCTCTTGTCTGCAATGCCATCCTATAAGCTGGTTTCCCGGTGGCATCTACTGAAACACCAATTATCCTGCCGGGCATTTTCCTTTTAAAATCCTCTTTGGCTGACATATAAGCAGCATGGGGACCACCAAAATCCATCGGTATTCCAAATCTTTGAGTCGTACCTACAGCTATATCCGCCCCTATTTCACCCGGAGGCATAAGTAGTGTCAAGCTTAAAAGATCTGCAATAAAAGTTACAGGAATATTACCTGACTCGGCAATCAATTGTGAGTAATCATTCACTCCACCGGTTGAATCCGGATATTGTACTATAATACCAAAATATTTTTCATCTGCCCTAAAGTCATTAAAATCGCTAAATTCAATAACAATTCCTTTAGCATCAGCTCTGGTTTGCAATACCTCTTTTGTTTGTGCAAAAATATTTTTATCTGCAAATAGTACCTTTGCAGGATTTTTCTTTCTCTTCTTATTAGTAGTTTCATACATCATCCACATAGCTTCCGCAGCAGCAGTTCCCTCATCCAATAAAGATGAATTGGCAATTGGTAAAGCTGTCAGATCGGCTACCATTGTTTGAAAATTAAGCAATGCTTCCAATCTTCCTTGAGAAATTTCAGCTTGGTACGGAGTATATGATGTATACCAACCGGGATTTTCAATTATATTCCTTTTAATTACCGGAGGTAGAAAAGTTCCATAATAACCCTGACCAATAAATGATTTATAAATCTCGTTTTTACCGGCAATATTCTTAATATATTGCAAGTATTGAAATTCAGACATCGGAGCCGGTAAATCCAATTCCCCATTCATCCTTATATTATCAGGTATTGTATTATAGATAAGTTCTTCAATGTTGGATATGCCCATTTCCTTTAACATCTCTTCGGAATCTGTTTTCAAAACTCCAATATGTTTATTTTCAAAATATTCCATTGCTATTTATTTTATAAACAGCAAAATTAAATATTTAAAAAAACTATTATAATAAAAATCCCATTTTTATTTGTCTCATATCATCATTTGGAAGAAGTATAAATTTGATGCCACAACTCAAATCAGTAATATTTTGTTTAAAGGAATTCGAATAATTACAATTCAGCTTAAAAACAGAAAATATATTCAGAACAAAAGTTCAAAGTTCAAAGTTCAAAGGCAAAAGTTCAAGTTCAAAGTTCAAAGGCAAAAGTTCAAGTTCCATTTTCCATGCTTGAAAGACAAATGACAAGTCCGGACTGGACAACATATTCTCCATACATAATTGCAATGTAAAATGATCCCTCCCGGTTTTGTCGATATTTTTGCGGCGAAACAATACAAAAATAGTAACAAAACAAAAGCAACAAAGATAAAAGTAATGTAATTACGA
>JALSPW010000183.1 GCA_026985735.1 Saprospiraceae bacterium | reverse complement strand
AGGTGGTATAATCATACTGGAAACAAATATTCCAATCATTATTATAATGACAAAATCAATATCGAGGAACGATTGAAATATATGAAATTTTATATTTAAAAATAGCAACAGTAACACAAGAAATACTATGGCTATAGCTCCTGAATAAAAACCTATCGATAATGCTAATTTGATGTATGGTCTTTTGATAAATGAGGGACTGGCTCCTATTAATTCCATGCTTTTTATGGTAAATCGATCAGCGTGAAGTATGAATCTTAAGTTGTTATAAATCAATATAAAAGATATAATGGTAAAAATAATTCCAAGGATGAGGAAAACAGAATTTAATGTTGTCAGGTTTTTCTTCAGACCTGAAACAGCTTGTTTTTCAAAAAAGCAATTATTTATTTCCGGTTTTTGTATTAAATTTTCGATTAATTCTTTATCTTTTTTTGCTTTGACAAATCGATCTTTAAGTTTTATTTTGATAATGTCTTTAAGCGGATTTATACTGCTGGCAGGTAAAATATCTTCTCCCAATTCCTCTTTCATTATTTTTAAGCCTTCTTCTTTCGATATATATTTTATATCGAAAATATCAGGGTTTTTCGCAAGTTCGTTTTTTAATATATCTATCTGATTAGCGGTTAAACTATCCTGAAGCTCAATGATAAACGGTGTCCTTTCATTAACTATTTGCATTAATTTTGAAATATGTACCAGTATTAGAAGATAAAAGCCTAATACAAATAAAGATATGGAAAAACTAAAAATAGATAATATGGTACCCGGTTTAAATTTCAATTGATATTGGTTTTAATTGACGAAGATATAATAAAAAAAATAAATATAAAAATGAATAACTAAGAAATATAAAAGATGTATTTTTTTCGATAGTGATATTACGGAATTAGATTATTTCCAGCTAAAAGTTTCAATCAAATGAAGTATATCTTTATCGATAAAGTCTTGGATTATTTGCATGGAGTCATTATTGATTTTGTTTCTGAAATACAGAGATCCACGGATGAAATTCGATGTTGTATCTGTGATGAAAAATTGTGTTTGTGATGCTACATCCCCTTCTATTTTAAATAATAATCCTGAAGCATCGTGTTGATTATGTATTTTTATTTCTTTTCTTCCGGATGCTTTGATGTCGTGTTTTGAAACCAGTGTGAATGAATCATTAATCAGTTTATCGAACTCATTTTTATTGGTAATTGGGTAATAAGTAAGATAAAGATTGCCGTTGAAATTTTTATAAAGAATATTGTACCAGCAGTTATTGGGAGCGGTATCGTTAAAATAAGATTTATCATTTTTAATTTCAGAATATACAGGGATTTCAAATTGAAAATTACAGTTCTCCGGACTAAACATTTTATACTTTTTTTTCGGGAACTCTACTCTGGGATATGTGCGGGGTTTAGGTATACCTGAAGAATTGTTTTTGCAGGAATAAAATGAACTAAACACAATGATAAAGGAAAGAAATAAATTAATAATTTTATTTTTCATTATTCATAATAACTTTTATTTTTTCAATACGTCTATTAGATACCTCCTCTACGATAAATGTGAAATTTTCAAGTTCGATTTTTTCCTGCGTATCGGGAATATCTCCTTTGATTTCCAATATTAGTCCGGCCAGAGAATCCGATTCTCCTTTGAATTCATCAAAAATATCTATATCTTTATCAAATACTTTAACAAAGTCAATTAAAAGTGTTTTCCCCTCAAAAATATATGTGTTATTGTTTATCTTTTTGTATTCCGGTTCATTCTCTTCATCAAATTCATCTATGATCTCGCCAAGTATCTCTTCCATAATATCTTCCATAGTGATAATTCCCGCACTACCACCATATTCATCAACCACTATCGCCATGTGTAATTTTTGCTTCTGAAATTCTTTAAGCAAATCATTTATTTTTTTTGATTCAGGAACATATAATATATTTTTTCTAATTAGCTCTTGCCAATTAAAATTATCTTTCTTGTCCAAATGAGAAATAAGGTCTTTAGCATATAAAATACCGATTATATTATCAAAATCTTCATGAAAAACGGGAATTCTCGAAAATCCCGATTCTCTAACAATTTGTAATACATCGTCATATCCAAGGTCATCTTCAATAGCAACCACGTCAATCCTTGGTTTCATTATCTGTTTTACCGAAACATTACTGAATTTTAAAATGCTTTTTAAGATGTCAAGTTCTTGAGCATCCGAGTTTAAAGTAATATCGAGAGCATCATTTATTTCATCTTTATCTGCATTCGATGATGTTACTTTACTTTTTTCCAGCTTACGTTCAACGATTTTGGTCCAATTTACTAATAAATTACTGGCGGGACTGAAAATTTTCATTAAAAAAGTAAGAGGTTTTGCCATTAATTGAGCCAATTTGATATTGTTTACGCTTGCATATATCTTTGGCATGACCTCTCCGAAAAGTACCAAAATAAACGTAACACCAACTACTGTGATTGTGAAACTAATAATATTGGTCAATGATGATGTTTTGAATGAAGAGAAAAAAGAATATTCTTTTAATTTCATTGCCCATATATTTAATAAGTCATTTGCAAGAAATTTCTTTAAAATATAATCCGAGACCAAAACAATCGCTATGTTTACAAAATTGTTGGTTATCAATATTGTTGCTAACAACTTGCTTTGTTGATCTTTGAGTTTTATTATTGTTTCGGAACTTTTTGAAGATTCGTGCTTTAATTTGTTTAGTTGATCCGGAGTAATAGAGAAAAAAGCAATTTCCGATCCCGATATCAACGCTGATGATGTTATCAATAATAATAAAATAAATAGAGATAGTACAAGGCTTAAATTAAAGCCCGTGGAGAATAGAAAAATAATAGAAATAAACAAACTAGGAGGATCTGAGTCCAATTCCATTTTAATTTTTATTTAGTGAGTATTCTAAAACGGTAAATCATCAACCTGATTGTTTTCTTCATTTCCGGTATCAGATTCTTCTGTAGGTTTAACAAAATTATCAGCCGGTTTGTTTTCAGTTGGATATTGAGAATCCGCATTATCTCTTTTATCCAGAATTTTGTATATGATTCCTGTTACTTCGGTTGTATATCTATCGTGTCCGTTTTCATCTTTCCATTTTCTGGTACCTAATCTGCCTTCAATATATATTGTGCTGCCTTTATGTAAATATTTTTCCGCTCTTTCGGCTAAATTTCCCCATAAAACAATATTGTGCCATTCAGTCCTTTTTTGCCATTCACCGTTTCTGTCTTTGAAGTTTTCATTGGTAGCCAGTGAAAACTTGGCAATTTTTGTTCCGCTTTCCAATTGCCTTACTTCCGGGTCTCTGCCTAAATTTCCTATTAAAATTACTTTATTTACCATGTTGTGATTTATTTGAATAACAAAATTGCACAAGATTTTTTAAAATTCCAAATAATTGAATAGTCAATTGATAATTTATTTAATTTTCAAATTTATAGTAGCTACTCAGACAGAGTGCTTTTGAGCTGTACAAGAAGAATATTTAGCCAAAATGATTTTGTTTGGGTAGTTACAATTTATGTAAAAATAAAAAATCGAGAAAAAATTAATATATTAAAATTTAATATAATACATTTGTAATGTAATTTAATTTGTTTCTTTGTTTTCTAAAAATATAACAAATGAGAATAGATTCAGGAATAAAATTGGGCTTTAAAGATGTAATGATAAGGCCAAAGCGTTCTACATTAAGATCCAGATCATTGGTTTCTCTAGAGCGTTCATTCAGTTTTATGCACAGTAACTTAGAGTGGTCGGGTGTACCTATCATGGCTGCAAATATGGATACGGTAGGAACATTTGAAATGGCTAAAGAATTGTCTAAGTATAAATTATTTACAGCGATACATAAGCATTATAGTCCAAGGGAGTGGCAGAACTTTTTGCATAATTCAGATGAAGATATTTTTAATTTTATTGCGATTAGCACCGGAACTACAACAAGAGATGAAGAGAAAATGGATATTATTTTAAAAGAAAATAGGAATATAAAATTTATCTGTATAGATGTAGCAAATGGTTATTCGGAGTTTTTTGTTGAGTTTGTAAAAAGGACCAGAGAAAAAAATCCTGATAAAGTTATATTTGCCGGCAATGTTGTGACAGGTGAGATGGTGGAAGAGCTTCTGCTTGCAGGGGCGGATGTTATAAAAGTGGGCATTGGTCCCGGATCTGTATGTACGACCAGGATTAAAACGGGAGTTGGTTATCCTCAATTGTCGGCTGTAATAGAATGTGCTGACGCAGCTCATGGGCTTGGTGGACAGATAGTAGCAGACGGAGGTTGTAAATCTCCCGGAGATGTGGCAAAAGCTTTTGGGGGAGGAGCGGATTTTGTCATGTTGGGGGGAATGCTTGCAGGACATGATGAATGTGGAGGAGAACTTTTTGAAAAAGATGGTAGGATGTATAAACAGTTTTATGGTATGAGCTCGGAAAAAGCAATGAAGGAATATTCAGGAGGAGTTGCCGAATATCGAGCATCGGAAGGTAAAACGGTAAATGTCCCATATAGAGGCAAAGTTAAAAATACAATTCTTGATATTTTAGGTGGTGTCAGATCAACATGCACTTATGTAGGAGCATCAAAATTGAAAGAACTTACCAAAAGGACAACTTTCATCCTTGTTAATGAACAACATAATGAGGTTTTCCCCGATGAGGAATAAATTTCGTCTTTTTAATGAAAAGATTAATTTTAAGGCAAAAGTATAAAGTTCAAAGGCAAAATTATAAAGTTTAAAGGACAAAAGGAAAAAGATAAAATGGAATAATGGTGAATTTTCAAAGCCGGCTTTGAAGTCACGCTATCGCGTGCTTTCAAGTCCTAAAAGGTGTCGTAAATTTATTTGGAACAGAAAATTGACAGTTGATACCAAAGCAATTTCCTCAGTTTATACTTATTATTCATAGTATCTGTTTTTCTGAAATCAGTAAAATTAAAAACAAAATAAAGTATTGCGATAATGCCAAATAACAAATATAATATCAAATCAAATTAGAATAAATATAAATTAGCTGTTTTATGTAAAAATAATTAAAATAAATGCCGAAAAATTTGCTTAATTTTAATTTTAATTTTAATTTTAATTTTAATTTTAATTTTAGCGGTGATATTATTATTTTCTGATTAAAATCATCGTATAATGAAAAAATTAATCATTTTTACAGGAATTATTTTGGGTATTATATTTTTTATCCAATGCAATAAAACTACAGAAGTGAGCAGTTATCAAAATGATAATATGCTTATACAGAACCAAAGTTCTTTTGAGAATAATATACAAGAGGATATTTCGGTATTAGATGTTAGTAATTGTCGGCTTGAAGATGTTCCTGGATTTAGTTGTGTTATTCATACTGAAATACGTATTTCAGTGGTACTTGATCCTAATCAAATCAATATACCTCCTGAAATTATTGGAGACTGTGTGGTTTGGGCGGTATTTGACATTAAAGAATGTAATAATAATAATAATAATAATGATTATTTGGTGGGGTTTAGAAATTTCCGATTAGATATTCCCATTGAGGAAGGTTGTGGTGATTTGAATACATATCTGGATAATCTTGAAAATTCTGATGTTGATGCATATAATGATTTGATGGATGATATTAGATTATATGTTGCAAATGCGGGAAAAGAAAAATATATGATTGATATGGTTAAATCAACACCTATAAATTGTCCTCATTATTCAGCTGATGCTTATTTGTTCTTAAAAAATTGTTATAAAAAATGTCTTGAGCCACCTAAAATGATTAAAGTTTGTGGCCCGCAAATAGGAAACTATCAGTGCAAAGATCCTCATTATGAAATGGTGGTTGGGGAGTATCATTATCTAGCCTGCGGAGATGCTTGTTGTATGTCCAAGCAAAGTTACTGTTATGATCCTGTTAATGATATAGTGATTATTGGAGATAAAATATTTTCTCAATTGGGAACTTGTGATGATAATACAAATGAAGTATGTTTAGGTGAATATGTGGGGGGAGCATTTTGTATAACCGGTGGTTGCAATTAATTAAGAAAAAAGGTCGTTCAATAAAATTTTTCATTGTGTGAGGAAATTTTATTTTGAATATAATTCCTCACACAATGATAAAAAATTGAACATAAGAATAGAGGAGTTAAAAAAATTTTATTAATACATTAAAATATATCTTTTTATGAAAAAAATATTTTTAATTATTTTTGGCTTAATTGTAAATCTTTCTCAAATAAATTCCCAAAGTTATCATCCGAAATTGAGATTTCAAAATGTCAATCCGGTCTGGCAACATATTTCATTTGATAGTAAGTCTATCGGGGAAACGGTTAACGGTATGAATTGTCTTAATTTTTCTTTTAGTGTTTCTGATAATAATAGCTTGTATGTTAATTTTTTGAATGGGTTTGGGGGAGATTATGTTTTTTTGGAGAAAATAAATACTATTACGGGTGATTTGGATTGGAATTCATCAATAGGAAAGCACAATAGTCCTGTTTTTGAAGATCCGTCAAAAGGATATATTAATGAAGACGGGAATTATGAATTATTGGCTTTTAGAAGGCATGATAGTAAATTGTCTTATAATTATGGGTTTAATAGTTTTGCGAGAATAATATATGATTCTAATGAAGGACAAATATTGAATCATATATATCCTGAAGAATATGATTCATTGGCTCCTGCCTTGACTTATTCATCTATATTTTTCCGTACAAATAGTTTTTTATTTCCATTAAGGGACAATAAGTATTTATATGTCTCTACTGAAAAGCAAATGAATCCACTAGATACATTTGCTTATAATCCTGATACGATGAATTTGTTTAGTTACATTCTGGATACAATAGGTCATAAAGTAGAAGAGAATGTTAGGTTGATCAAGAAAAAATACGAATTAAATCATTTTTATAATTTTCATTCCATAAATCAGGATACGGTATGGACCATATTTCATAATTTTAATACTAGAGATAGCTCGTGCGATACTTTTAAACAAGATTGCTATTTTATGGTATTTGATAAAAAAATGAATACGATAGCAGATAAAAAAATGGATAGTCTTGATTTAGCAAATTATATTTTCAGTAGGATAATTTATCAGGATAAAGATTTGTTTGTTTTTGAGGTGGGGAAATCAAAAGAGAGTATATTGTATTTTTTTGATTATAAAGGTAATTTATTGCAAAAAGTCCCCATCTCTGTGGAAGGAAAAAGAATTGATAATAATAAGTTGCTTAAATTAAAAGACGGTAATTTTTTACTTTGCGGTAGTTCGAGAAATAGTAAGATAGCAAATATCAATAATTATTTGTATTTTGTTAAAATTGATTTATCCGGTAAAACCGAATTTTTGAAAAAAATAAAAATCATTCCTAAAAATAATTTTTTTGTAACTCAATTTATGCACCTGTTGGAGAATGGGAATGTTATAATCGGAGGGAAACATCAATATTATATATTTTCTTCAAGTGGAAATAGATTATCGGATTATTTTGGCGATGGCAATACTACCGTTACCTTATGTTTTAAACCTTCTGATATAGGTATGATAACCTCCGTTTCGGAAACTGAAAAAGAAAGCGATATGTTTATTATTTATCCCAATCCTGCGGCGCATAATATAACTATCGAAATGCGGAACAATATTACCGGATATATTGAGATTTCAGATGTATTCGGGAAAAAAGTGCTGAGACAAAAAATTGAAAATACTGATCAAAAAACATTGGATATATCATATTTCCCGGCAGGAATGTATTTTATCAATATTATTAATAAAAATAATAGGAAACAATGTAAAACAGTTCGGTTTATGAAAGAATAATTAATGTCTTCTATAATATCATTTGTTTTTAAAACTCAGTTGGAGTTTAAACTTTACTATTCTTTGATTGTTAATGTATTTGATGATTGAAAGAAAGAATATCACCGATTGGCTGCCGATAACAAAAAAGGAAGTTGAACAGCGTGGCTGGGATGAACTTGATGTTATTTTGTTTACAGGAGATGCTTATGTTGATCATCCGGCTTTTGGGTCTGCGGTTATAGGGAGATTGATAGAGGCAAAGGGATTGAAAGTGGCATTAGTTCCGCAGCCGAACTGGCAGGATGATTTGAGGGATTTTAAAAAAATGGGTAAACCCCGTTTGTTTTTTGGTGTGACTGCAGGCAATATGGATTCGATGGTCAATCATTATACCGCAAACAAAAGATTAAGGTCCAATGATGCTTATACTCCGGGAGGTGAAAAGGGGTTTCGTCCGGATTATGCTTCTATCGTTTATACAAGGATATTAAAAAGATTGTTTCCTGATGTGCCGGTGGTACTTGGAGGAATTGAAGCATCCTTGAGACGATTAACACATTATGATTATTGGTCGGATCAGCTGAAACCGGGAATTCTAATTGATTCAGGAGCGGATATTTTATTGTACGGAATGGCTGAAAGAGCATTAGGAACATTAATCGATTTTCTCTTGGCCGGTTATGATTTGAATTCTTTATTTTGTATTCCGCAGACAGCATTTTTAAAATCTAAAATTCCTTATCAGAAAAGCGATATCTGGACTGAAGTAGAGCTCAATTCACATGAGCAATGTCTTAAGGATAAAAAATCATTTGCTGCTAATTTTAAGATTATAGAAAAGGAATCCAACATGATGTATGCCGAAAGAATATTGCAGAATACCGGTAATGATACGATTGTTGTAAATCCGCCTTTCCCTCCGATGAGTGAAAAAGATATTGATGCTTCTTTTGATTTGCCATATACCAGATTGCCTCATCCCAAGTATAAAAAACGAGGTTCTATACCTGCGTGGGAGATGATAAAATTTTCAGTTAATATGCATAGAGGATGTTTTGGAGGTTGCTCATTCTGTACTATTTCAGCGCATCAAGGAAAATTTGTGGTTAGCAGGTCTAAGGAATCGATATTAAAAGAAGTAAGAGAAGTAATGAATATGCCGGGGTTTAAAGGGTATTTATCCGACCTCGGAGGACCCTCTGCCAATATGTATAAAATGAAAGGGAAAGATCTTTCGATTTGTGCAAAATGTACAGCAGCATCATGTATCTCTCCCGTTGTATGCGATAATTTGGATACGAATCATTCACCCTTAATAGATATTTACGATACTGTTGATAATATTCCGGGTATAAAGAAAGCATTTATTGGCAGTGGTATCAGATACGATTTGTTGGTTGCGGATTTTAATAAAAAAACCAATAAGAAATCAGCTGATAAATATTTAGAGAAAGTTGTTACCAGACATACTTCGGGAAGATTGAAAGTTGCACCTGAGCATACTTCTGACAAGGTCCTGAAGATAATGAGGAAACCCTCTTTTAAAAACTTTAGGAAATTTAAAGAAAAGTATGACTACTACAATAAAAAACACGGATTAAAACAACCGTTGATTCCATATTTTATTTCCAGTCATCCGGGTAGTGACGATGAGGCAATGGCGGAACTTGCAGCTGATACAAAGGATCTTGGATTCCGGCTTGAACAAGTACAAGATTTCACACCCACACCAATGACTGTTGCCACGGTAATTTATTATTCAGGTTATCATCCATATACTTTGAAACCTGTATATACACCTAAAAAACTCAAGGAGAAAAAGGAACAAAATCTCTTTTTCTTTTGGTATAAATATGAAAATAGAGGTAAGATAATAGCAAAATTAAGAAAAATAGGTAGAGAAGATTTGATTGAAAAATTTTATAGTAAAAGAAATACTCCCTTTTCCGGTAATACTGGATCTAAGAAAAGACAAAAGACAAAAGTAAAAAGATATAATCAATTAAAAATTAAAAATTAAAAATTACAAATTACGAATCGCTTATTACTAATTACCAATCATAAGTTATTGATTTTTAGGCCATACTAATTTCCAAAGGGGTAGTTGTTATGAAATCTGTGTTATTCCTTTATGAATTTTCCCGTATATGTATTATTTCCGGTTTTTATAATGACAAAATATATACCCTGTTTTAATTGGCTTATGTTTGTTTTTGTTAATCTATTGTATGATACCGATTTGAATATTAATTTTCCCAAAGAATTATATATGAAAATATCTTTTTTTGATGATATATTATTTTTTATCATAATATAATCATCTGCAGGATTGGGAAAAATATCTATGGATTGAGAATAGTCGATAGTGTTTATTCCTGTTTTCGGATTATATACAATAGGGATTTCAATTCTGTCGCTATGACATTCCAAA
>JALSPW010000182.1 GCA_026985735.1 Saprospiraceae bacterium | reverse complement strand
TCGCGGAAGATCTTATGAAGGTAAAATCAATCTTGATTATCTGAACAAACTCAATGAAAAGTATAATGCCTGGATTGATGGGTATGATATTGGCAATATTCTAATAATTGATATCAAAGGGAAAGATTTTTTAAAAAATAGAGAACATTTGGGAGAAGTGATAGAGAAAATTGATGCTTCTTTATTTGGACTTTTTCCTATTGGATCTAAATATTAAGATTTATGTTTATTAGTGAAAACACTAATTTCAAAGAAAAGACATTGGAATCGAAAATCCCTAAAGTAATGGGAATCTTGAATGTCACACCTGACTCTTTTTATGATGGAAATAAATATTTATCTATCCAAAATGCAGTAAGTAGAGTAGGGGAGATGATCCAAGAAGGAGCTTCTATTATCGATATTGGAGGTATGTCATCAAGACCGGGGTCTGATTTTGTTTCAACAAATGAAGAAATTAAAAGGGTGCTCCCCGTACTTGAGGTTGTGCGAGAAAAATATCCGGATATCCTTATTTCAGTGGATACATTTAATAGTGAGCTTGCTGAAAAATCGCTTCAAATTGGTGCTGACATTATAAATGATATAAGTGCCGGAGAATTGGATGAAAAAATACTAGATGTTGTATCCAAATACAATGCTCCGTATATTTTTATGCACATGAAAGGAATCCCGAAAAATATGCAAAACGATACTAAATATGTTGATGTCGTCGCTGATGTGTTAAAATATCTTATGATAAAAATAAGAAAGTTTAGATCTCGAGGAATAAATAAATTAATAGCCGACCCCGGATTTGGCTTTGGTAAGAGTATTGAAGATAATTTCTCTTTATTAAATAACCTAGATGTATTTCAATTGTTGGAGATCCCGATATTAGTAGGTGTATCTAGAAAATCTATGTTGTACAAGTCCCTTGGAATTACTCCTGTCCAAAGCTTGAATGCAACTACCATCGCTAACACTATAGCTTTAATGAATGGTGCAAACATTCTTCGTGTTCACGATGTAAAAGAGGCCGTAGAAGCGGTAAGATTGTTGTACTAAGCCTTTATAGAATTTTGTGTTTAGAAAATGTTTTAAAATAAAATGTTTCATTGAGCAGCGTTTCTCTTGCTTTTAACGTCATTATAGCATATAATACAAACTTAAAATTTATACTATGAAATTATCCCTAAGTCTTGTCTTCATATTCACAATTGCAATCTCTTTTGGCAAAACAATATACATCGGTCATGGTCAGCAATATACAACAATTCAACAAGCCGCTTCAATAGCTCAGCCCGGAGATAAACTTATTGTAATGAACGGCATTTATACTCAAAGAGAAAATATATCAAATCTAAATGGTAAATTTGGAAATCCTATAATCATCCATGCCCAGGAGGAGGGCAAAGTAATATACAGAGGTCAAAGCGAAGCATGGCATCTATCTTCTTGTAGCAATCTGTTTATCTACGGTTTTATATTCGAAAATCAAACATCTAACGGGGTTAACATTGATGATAGCGGCAATTATGATAATTCCACCTTTAATATAATTATAAAAAATTGTGTATTCAGAGATATAAATGCATCGGGAAATAATGATCTTTTAAAACTATCCGGTCTGGAAGACTTTACTATTGAAAACTGCATTTTTCAAAATGGTGCTGACGGTGGTAGCGGAATAGATATGGTAGGTTGTCACAGTGGTTTATTTTATAAAAACAAATTTGAAAATATGGGAAGCAATTGCATTCAGGTTAAGGGCGGTTCTCAATATATCACTATCAAACGAAATACTTTCATCGATGGTGGCCGACGTTCATTAAATCTCGGGGGCAATACCGGATTGGAATACTTTAGACCACACAATGCTCCATTTGAAGCTGCCGATATAAATGTTTATTCCAATATTTTTATTCGCTCTTGGGCTCCTATTGCTTTTGTCGGCTCCACTAGAGTGAAAGTGTATAACAATACTTTTTATAAACCTGAAAATTGGGTCTTTAGAATATTACAAGAAACTGTTGATACATCCAGATTTATAGCATGTGGCGATAATGAATTTTCGAACAATATCATTTACTTTGGTAATAGCTTGCATAGAATTTTGAATACCGGCCCTGATACGCGACCGGAAACATTTGTAATTGATAACAATTTATGGTACAATTTCGAAAACCCTGAATTCGATAGTTTCAATCTCCCTGTAACAGAAAACAATAGTATTAAAGGTAAAGATCCCTTGTTTATCAATCAAAATAATCTCAATTTTGATTTATCTCAAAATAGTCCGGCTATTGCAAAAGCTAAACAAAATTTATCTCCTGAACTGGACTTCAAATTAAGATATTTCGCAGATTCACCAAGTATCGGAGCTTTTGAATACAATGGTATATCTAAGGATTTTACCGGTGAACCGGGTACTACATGGTATTATCATTTAAACATTCCCGGAGATTATCAAACTATAAATATTAGGGCTAAAGACATTAAAGACAATAAAGAAGTAGCAATGATAGATAA
>JALSPW010000181.1 GCA_026985735.1 Saprospiraceae bacterium | reverse complement strand
TTTCATTCTTTCCTCATTTACATTTTTTTCAACAAATGTAACTTTTGTTCCGTCAATTTCTCCAAATAGATGTTTTCCTGAAAAAGGCATAATAATTATTTTTATATTTTATTTTAAAAACATTCCGACCAATTCATTGATATGTTCATACACCGGACTATACAATCCCAATACTAAAATACCTATAGCAGGTATCAATAATCCCAATTTCATTGCCCAATCGCTTTTAAAAAACGGTATTGGATTATCATTAGGTCTTATAAACATTGCTCTTACTACAAGTAAATAATAATACAGGGATATTGTCACATTAATAACCGCAATAAAAATCAACCAGTAATAACCTTCGCTGGCAGCAGACATAAACAGAAAGAATTTACCGAAAAAACCTGCAACCGGTGGTATTCCGGCCAAAGAAAATAATGCAAGCATCATCAAGATACTCAACAATGGATTTGTACGGTAAAAACCATTATAATCATCCATATTTTCTTTACCTGTTTTATTTGCAATGGCATATACTACTCCAAATGCTCCCAGGTTTGAAAATATATATGTAGTCAAAAAGAATATCACTGATGTCATACCTATTTGTGTTCCGGATATCATACCCAAAATCACAAAACCTGCCTGTGCAATGGACGAAAAGGCCAAAAATCTTTTCATGTTTTTCTGTCTCAAAGCAAAAAGATTACCCGTAAACATCGTTAAAATGGCTAAGATATAGATAAGCTCCCTCCACATTTCCATAAGAGGTTTTGCCATTGTATATAAAATTATCACCAAAATAAAAGCGGAAGCACCTTTTGATATAACCGAAAGATATGACGTTACTCCAATTGGGGCTCCTTCATATACATCTGCTGTCCACAAATGGAAAGGCACAATTGATATTTTAAATAATAATCCGGTAACAAAAAATAAAAATCCTAATGTTACCAAATTATCGTTTGTCAAATATTGAGTCATTTCACTGAAATATATCGTTCCCGAAGAAGCATAAAGCAGGGATATTCCAAATAATGAAACTCCGGATGTAACCGCTGCAAGAAATATATATTTCAAAGCTGCTTCGGAAGATCGTTTTTTGAATGTATCAAAAGCCGCTAATCCGGCAATAGGTAAACTCGCTGTTTCTATTCCAAGATAAAACATTAAAAAATCACCCGCTGATATCATAAAATACATCCCTAATAAAGATGCAAACAACAATATATAAAATTCAGCTACCCGATTGCATTCCGTCATTTTATTTTTGACCCATGATGTTGATTGAAGCAGCACAATCAATACTCCGGTATTTAAAATATTTTTTAGAGTATTAATAGTGGCATTTGTTTGAAACATACCTCCAAACAAACTGCCCTCTTGAATTCCAAAAAATCCAATTACGGTATGTATAAAAAATAAGAACAAAGAAAAGTAAATTATTTTTTCTTTATTTTTTACCGCAATCTCAGCAATCAATATTAGTATTATTACCGCCGTAAGGATTATTTCACCTCTCATTATCGAAAAAAAGTTGCTCAAATCCATTTATATTAATTTTTATATAACTTTAATTTTAATATTTTTGTCTAATTTTAATGCACAAATCTCTCCATAATCGGAATCAATCCTTCTCTAATAGTATCCGTTATCCATAATGGCATTAAACCAATACCGGCAATAGACCCCATCAATAAAATAATAACAACCCTCTCATACCAGGTAACTTTATGCAATTTTTTAAATTCTTCATTTTTTACTTGTCCTAAAAGCAATACCCCTACCACTCGCAATATATATACTGCCGTAACCACAATAGATGATACTGCAACAATAGTAAATATTCTATTTAATAAATTCGGATTTTCCCATGCACCGACAAAAATATTCATCTCTGCAACAAATCCACTTAATCCGGGCAATCCCAAGGACGCTAATCCTACAATAACATAGGTCGCCGAAATAATCGGCAGTATCTTCATCAATCCCCCCATTTTGTATATCTCCCTGGTATGTGTTCTACCGTAAATCATTCCAATCAAACCGAAAAACATAGCTGTCATAAGTCCATGGGATATCATTTGCAAAATAGCTCCGGTAAATGCTGTCTTTGTAAACATCATTAATGCAAATAAAATCAAACCAACATGACTAACCGAAGAATATGCATTAATATATTTCAAATCTGTCTTCTTAACTGCAACAAAAGCTCCGTAAACAACGCTAAAACCTGTAAGAACAAGGAATAAATCTGCAAAATACAAAGCAGCCTCAGGCATCAAATACATCGCAACTCTAAATGCTCCATAAGAACCGAGTTTCATCAGCACACCTGCATGCAACATTGAAACAGCTGTAGGGGCCGATGCATGACCATCAGGAGACCAGGTATGAAATGGAAATAATGCACCAAGAACTCCAAATCCAACAAAAATAAAAGGAAAAAAGAATTTTTGGATAGCAAAAGGAAATTGCATTTGCGATAATTCGGATATATCAAAAGTATGTAAACCTGCAGCATTACC
>JALSPW010000180.1 GCA_026985735.1 Saprospiraceae bacterium | reverse complement strand
ACCTGAACTTACAATTCCAACTAGTTCGAAATTAGGTATTCCGTCTTTTATTGCAAGAACAATACCGCCGCTAAAACCTTTGTTAACATTTGCATCTACAAAGAATATTTTGCTGTTGTTAAATTTGGGCGGACTTACAATTCCTTTTGTGATCATTTTGTGGTTAAGCGGGTAACCGAATAAATATACAAAACTACCCCAACTAAGCTTTTGGGAATGACCTAACGGATAATTAAATTTTGTAAGTTGTAATGCTTCCAATATTTTAAATTCTCCCGAAAGTACAGCTAAGTCAAGTAGTTTATCAAAAGCTATAATTTTCAATTCATTTTTTCCTGATATTTCAGGTAAATAGTTTGTCTGCTTAGTTTTAATAGCTATACCTCTAATGTAGGGTGTTTTTTGTCCAATAGAATCATAATAGTAAAAGATAAGAGTATCGGGAAAATCTAAAATGTGAGCACATGTTAAAAAAGCTGCTGTTCTTCCCTCTTTATATACAACAGTTGCCGTGCCCGAATAAGTTTCGTGAAAAGTTGTTTTATAATCGGCATAGTTTTCTAATTTTTTGAAGCGAGAATCTTTCTTTGTCAGTCTTATCTTTTTAGGGAAAGAATAATTTTTGTAGAATGCCATACCATGTATCATTTTTATAGATTGTGTAATATCCTCCAGTTCCTTGGAAGCATTTTTATATGGGAATTCGCTGTCATATTTCCCGTCATTCAGTTCAGGTAAAGCCATTTTGGAAATTGTGGAATTACAAGAAAAAAAGGTTAAAAAAGATAGAAGGGATAATACATTAAATATCAATTTTAATTTATGAGACATTTTACCTCAATGTTATTTGAATATATTATACTAAAAAATAAAATAATAATAAATTCATAAATGATTATCTTGATGTCTGTTTTATATATAGACCTAATTTTTGAAGCTATGCTTTGTCATATTAAAGACAAAGCTTCAAGTTCATATAATGTATATTGTATCTGTTTATATTTTTTTAACTTTTTGTGTTGCACAGATAAATTAAACATAATATTGAAAAAGGATAATAATGAAAGACGTTCAAAATCATATTTTTGTGATATTCGGTGCTTCCGGAGATCTTACCAAAAGAAAACTTATTCCGGCAATTTTTAATTTATACATATTAGATCAGTTACCAAAAAAGTTTGCTATTGTTGGAACTGCCAGGACAGAACTGACTGATATTGAATTTCGGAAAAAAATGGTTGATGCAATAAAGGAATATACAAATACGAAAGACGAAATTAAAATAACCGAATTTTCTAAATATTTATTTTATACTTCAACCAATACAAATAATGAAAAATCATTTCTCAAATTAAAAGAAAAGATTAGAGACATAAGAAAAAGCTCAGATATTGAAGAAAACATAGTATTTTATCTTTCAACTCCACCAAGTCTTTATGCTGTTATACCCAGATTATTGGCAAGGAATGGATTTAACAAAGAAAATAAAGGATGGAAAAAAATTATAATAGAAAAACCGTTTGGTTATGATTTTGCATCAGCTGTAAAGTTAAATAAAGAATTAATGACTGATTGGAATGAAGAACAAATTTATAGAATAGACCATTATTTAGGAAAAGAAACCATTCAAAATATTTTGGTTACAAGATTTTCCAACGGAATTTTTGAACCGCTTTGGAATAGGAATTATGTTCATCATATAGAAATAACTTCCGCCGAAGATATTGGAGTTGAAAACAGAGGCGGTTATTATGATTCCTCCGGTGCATTAAGAGATATGATCCAAAATCATTTATTGCAAATATTAGGTTTTATTGCAATGGAAGCTCCAGGTTCCATGGATGCCGCTGCAATCAGAAGTGAAATTACAAAAGTGTTTGAAGCACTTAGACCTATTAAAGAAGAAGATGTTTCAAAATTTACAGTACGCGGACAATATGTTTCTTCAATAATAAAAAAAGAAACCGTTAAAGGTTATAGGGAAGAAACCGGAGTTAAGAAAAATTCCAAAACAGAAACTTACGCAGCTATAAAATTTCATATTGATAATTGGCGTTGGGGTGGAATTCCATTTTATATCAGAACCGGAAAACGACTTCCTACAAAAGTCACGGAGGTTGTTATTCATTTTAAAGCAACACCGCATTATTTATTTACAAAACAAAAAAACTGTGATGCTTGTAATCAATTGATTATTAGAATTCAACCTGATGAAGGAATTTTATTAAAGTTCGGAATGAAAATACCAGGAGCAGGTTTTGAAGTTCAAAATGTAAATATGGATTTTCATTATTCCGATCTTTCTCATCAAAAAGTACAACCTGCATATCAAAGATTAATTTATGATAGTATGATTGGAGATAAAACTTTATTTGCGCAAGCTACCGAGGTTTTAGCAGCTTGGAAATTTTTAACTCCAATTTTAAATGCTTGGAAAAATGATAAAAGCATTAATGTTTACGGTTATCCCGCAGGTACGTGGGGACCAAAACAAGCCGATGAATTGTTTGACGAAAAAGAA
>JALSPW010000179.1 GCA_026985735.1 Saprospiraceae bacterium | reverse complement strand
CTTTGGGAATTTAGGTGACCCCAAAATTAATAAAATCATGACAGATTAATGCTGCCGCTATTTGCTTGGCTTCATGAGTTAATCATCTTTTCAAATTTTATCTCTTTGGAAGGATATTAAAATAGCCCGCTTTAAATCATTTTTCGATAATTGAAGGTAGGACTTGAAAGCATATGATAGCATGACTTTAAAGCCGGTTTAATATAACTTCACTTCATTTGTTATTTAGTTACTATTCATTAAAATCATATCACAAACAATCATAATAAATATATCAGTTAAGATAAAAAATTATTTGTAAATTTCGTGATTTTTAGTCCCTTATCACTTTTGTTTTGTCACTATTTTTGCTTTGCTTCGCTGCAAAAATACCGCCAAAACATCGAGGGTACTACTTTTTACCTTGCACTTACGTACTGGGCTATAATATGTTGTCCCTACGGGACTTTCTTTTGTTTCAAATAAATTTGAAACGCCATTTAAAGACATACTCCCCACTCCTTAAGCACCCCTAAATTCAATAACTCAATCGCTTCTAATCAATTAGTAATTCGTAATTCACCATTTATTCCTTTTATCTTTTGTCTTTTGTCCTTTGAACTTTGTTCTTTGAACTTTTTTTTGTAATCTGTCATTAGGGGTACTTGGTCTGAAATGCTTCATTAGAATGTTTTCCCGATTCAACCGGTTTAATTATTTTAAATCCTTCTATCATTTTCAATTCTCAATTCTCAATTCTCAATTAATTGTCTTATGTTCAAGATGTTATTAAAATTATTATTTTTACGGGTCAGTTGTTCTGAGATTCCAAATAATTACCTATTTCATTAAATACAAATATTATCCAGAATATTGCAAGACCCGGAAATATAGCAAGCCACCATGCTGAATAGTTTTGCCTTGCCTGACTTAATATGCTACCCCAACTTACATGATCTGCCGGTATACCTATACCGAGAAATGACAAAGTTGATTCGATCAAAATAGTGCTTGCAAATCCAAAAGATAATGCGATAAATACAGGTGTCATAATATGAGGGAGAATATGTCTCCATATAATAAGACTGTCTTTTAATCCCAAAGTTTTGGATGATTCGATAAATCTTTCCTCTTTGATCTTTAAAATTTCCGCTCGGATATATCTTGCTATCAATGGCCATTTGAGTATTCCTATTACTATTATTATATTGTAGATTGATGGTTTAGAAAATAAACTTATCAATATCAATACTAATAATATCCCGGGTATTGACTGAAAGATTTTTGTTATCCAACTTATGATACTATCCAAAGGAATTGATATTGTTTTTTTTAAAGCCGATAATAATCCCAAAATATAATAAATTATTATCAGTAAAAATATGCCTATTGCGATAACAAATATTATTTGAATTGTCGATAGAGCTTTTAGCAGTTCATAGTTCAATACAAAGTATGTTATAGTAGTGATTATTAAAAAATAAATAATAATGTCTACCCGGGTTTTTCTTAATAGAGTATCTCCATAGTAAGATGGATAGACGCTCATTATCAAAGCAATTATCAGTGACAATGCCATTGACAGAAAACCTATTTTCAAAGCTATACTTGTACCGTAAATCATTCCTGCCAATACATCTCTACCTATTTGATCGGTTCCAAAAAAATGTTTTTGTTGACCTAAACTTAGATTTTGTTTATCGAAAGGAGATACAAAACCTGCATTTTTTACATCTATCGACTTGTAAGAATATTTTATTAAAGGATTGATAAGGGTTTTGCAATTTTTTTTATGTACAAAATTTTTATTTTTTTCCAAAACAGGAATTCTATATCCTGAAGCATCTTTGCATAATACAGGTATATCATTTGCAATAAATCCGGAAAACAAACCGGTGAAAATAAAAATAATCAAAGATATTTTCCAAAAATACTTTTTCATTTCCAGGGTTGGATTTTAGGATTTAAAAATGAATATAGTAAATCACCGGCAATATAACTAAGATAAGTAAATATACCAATCAATAAAACTATTGTGAAAACAACATTCCAATCATATCCCAATAGTGAATCATAAAGCAATCTACCCATACCAGGGATATTAAAAATAACTTCCATGACTACAGAGCCGGCAAAAGAAGCCGGCAAACTTACGATTATTAGAGTAGTTAGAGGTAATATAGAATTTGGAAAAATATGTTTTAGTATTACTTCTTTCTTACCGAGTCCTCTGGCCAGCAATGCTGAAGAATATTTTTTCTTCATTTCTTTTTGCATATTTTTTTTGATTAAAGCAGCAAGATATGCCCCTGAATGTATAGCGATTATCAACGAAGGTAATATCAAATGGGGAATTGCTATTGATATTTGTTTTACTAAACTCATATTTCCATAAATATTACCTATTCCGGGTGATGGGAAAACATTTAAAAACGGTATCACTTCATCCGAAGTAAAAAAGATAACAGATAAAGTTGCTAGCCAAAATAATGGCATTGCATATAATATCATTAATTTTAATTCTATTATTTTAATAAATTTCCGGTTGGAGTAATAAACAGAAAAGATACCTAATGGAATAGCGAATCCATAAGTTAAAATATATGCGAGAATGATATATAAAAAAGTCCATTTTAAAGCTGTGCCTATTTTTTTTATTACGGATTGGCCATCGATAGATGATATGCCAAAGTCAAATTTCAGTATATTTCCAAACCATTTATGGAACTGATTTTTTTTCCCGTAAAAAGAAATAATAGGAAGCATATCCGATGCTTTGGCTTTGGAAATTATTAATGATTTTAAGGAATCTTTTTGTTTTGGTATGACTATTTGATACAAGCTGTCGGAAAATGCTTTCGGATGAATGCTAAAATAAAATAATGGTAAATCAAGATTTAGTTTATGTGCGATTTCTTTATAATCTTTTTCTTCTATAGTACGATTACCGGATATAGCCGTGCCTTTTAGTTCCAAATAGGCATATACTCTATCACCCGGAGCTAATTTGCTTAAAAAAAATATTAAAACCGCCAACAAAAATATTGATGGGAAAATGATAATGAGCTTCTTTATTAAGTATTTGAACATTATTACAATTAGCTTCTTTTAGTACAAAAATAACATTTTTTTCTCAAAAGCACTTTAGCCGGAGTAGTTATCATACCCGTAACTATTGATTTTTGTTCAATTCAAATGTATTTGCAAAATATCCCGGTCTTTTTATACTTGTTTTTGCTCTAAATTTATTGTTAATGATAATATTATTTGTGGGGACATAAAGGAATATTACGGGTTGTTCTTCATAAATAAGACTTTGAAAACGAGTGTATAGTTTTCTACGCACTTTTATATCCCTGGTGTTTCTTATTTTTTCTATAATGTCATCAATTTTATCATTGGAAAATCCTGAAATATTTGAACCTCTCAGTCCGGTATTATCACTATGCCAATCCCAATATGGATCAACATCGGCAAGATCTTCAGAGATAAAAGACGGAAGCATATCAAATTTTCTGTTTTTAAGAATATTTCTAAATTCTTTGTTGTTTTTGCTTAATACATCAATGAAAATACCTGCTTTTTGTGCATTTTCCTGCATTATAAGGCCTATATTTTTACCAAGTCCGTTTCCTTTTGCGATAAATGTAAGTTTTAATTCTGTTTTTGTACCGTTTATTATTTTATCTAAAATACCATTATTGTCGGAATCATTCCAGCCTGATTGTTTTAATAGAGATTTTGCCTTTACGATATTAAATTCTATTGGATTTAAATCGGAGTTATAGTATGGTTTTGAAGGGTGTACGGGCGAAGTGATTCGTTTTTCTCCCCCTGTACCGAAAGTTTTTATCAAGAAATCGACATCAGTGAGATAGGCAATAGCCTTACGTACTCTCTTGTCTTTCAATATAGGATTGCGATTATTTAATATCACATAATAAAATTGCATGGAAAGAGGATTTTGAAAAACGAATTTATTTTTGAAAACGGAGTCATTTTTCATTTGTAAAAAATCATTTCCCGAAATCCCTTGAAGTATATCAATATTTCCGTTTTTCAATTCGGTTATTGCGGTTGTCTTATCTGCTATGATTTTAAATATTAACTCTTTAGGATTATTTTCAAGATAAGGGATATTTGTAAATTTTTTACCCCAATAATTGTCTTTTCTTTTAAGTTTTATAAAATTATTCGTTTCCCAATTTGCAAGATAATACGGTCCCTGTCCGGAGATATGTTCTCTCATAAAATAAGCACTGTTGATTTTTTCTGCAAATTCTTTGCTCCCTTTTAGCGTATCAAGTATTGTAGATAGTTTCTCTTCATTCAAAAAGGTTTCAAAATCGATTTTTCGCAATATTTTACCCGGATCATAAAAATATTCAGGGAAAATTTCCATGTTGGTAACCAATTCTTTTGATAGCATATAATTCTTTTCCGTATAAATACTGATTTTTTTCGGATTGGAATCATCTATTTCAATGCCTTTTACTTTTTTATATAAATTTTTAATAGCGGGATGAACTTCCACCATCGGATTAAGTATCATTTTAATAAAAAACAATTGGTCATAAGCAGTAATATCACTACCGTCATCCCATTTGGCTTCTTTTCTAAACGTAAGATCATATTTGTAAGTATTTGCAAATTTTCCGGTATCAATACTTATTTCATCCGGAATTTTCTCTATGAAAACGGGGATGTTGTGTAAATTAAAAGGGTCATAATCTGCAGCTTGAATAAAAATATATTGATTGATTTGTCTCTCTATATTACCATTTCTTTTTATCGGACATAGCGCCCGCGGCTCTCTTTTGAGTCCGATTTTTACAGAGAAGCCGGATGAATCCGTATTTTCTGTATGTTTATCGGTACATGAAAAAGCAATGAACAGGATAATTAAAAAAAAACTATATTTTTTCATAAAGTTTATATTGAATTATAATCATTAATTTCCTTCCTGATGTAGTTCTACAAAATCCCATTTATCTTTATCTCTATTATAATCAAAAGTATAAATTGTTCGTAACGGAGAACTGGCTGCGATTAAGGTATATGAAAATTCTCTTGCTTTCAGCGTCATTCTGTTATTTTTAATTCTTAATCTATGTGCCTTGAGATTTCCGCCTCCGGGGACATCTTTTAATGAAAATTCAAATCTGAAATCATTTTTAAAACCACCTGATTTATTTATGCCTACCGACCATATTTCAGGTTTTCTAGCCAATCCCATATACATTCTTTTACCGTTTATACCTCTGAAAATAGCTAATCCCATTATATCGTGATTATCGAAAGTATTTAAAATCTCTCTTTTTGTAGGATTTATTTGAAATATTTTTCCTGTTTCCTTATTAAAAGTAGATCCTGCGACACTGGAGACATATAAGCTTTGAGTTTCGCAATCAAATACAAGCCCTATTACTCCAAAAGGATTTTTCGGGGAAGGGGTATTTACAGAAGGTAGATTCATGAATTCTTTCATTGTTCCTGTTTTGGAATCTACTTTCAGGATTTTGTTTTGCTCTTTAGGTGGATTTATGTCTATACTGACGTAAGGTAAAGGAGAGGTGAATATATTTCCGAGATTATCCAAGGTATATAATCCGAGATAGCCGAATTTTCGCCACCCCGGTAATTGTATGGATTTGCCGGTCTTAACTTCCATTATCTTTAGTCCCATACTTTCGTTATTTTGTCTTAAATCGATTGCATAGGGTGGTTTCAATCCGTATTTTAAAGGGAATACAGGGCTTTTTATGCATGAAAATATGGATTTATTTGAGTTTGCTTGCAGGTATTTATTATGCCTATTTGGTTTTTTGTCAGGAATCAAGTTGTAACCGATTGTACCGATTAATGCAAAAATAAGTACAGTTACAATCCATATAGCTGTAGTTCTTTTTTTATTTGAACTTTTTGTTTTTTTTGATTGATTTTGGGCTTTTCTTTTTCTTTTTGCTTTTTTACCGGACATAATTACTTATTTTTTATTGGAATGAATTTCGGACCAACAATTCCCGGCCATGTTTTTATTTTCATTTTGCCGTTTTCCACTACTTGAGTTGCCCAGCAATATTCCTTTCCGGGTGTATTGTCATTATGCATTCTCGGAACATACCATATTATTAAATGGTTCCCTTGTAAAGTTTCCGGAGGTTCCAAAAACTTTTCAGGTCCTTGTTTATAATCATAATTGCAACAGGTGCCGATAGTCACCATATCGGTATCTCCTTCATCTTTATTCTCATGCCATGCCGATACATAGACAAAGGCACTATCACCTCTGTTATGTGCCCATTGCCCAATTCCCGGTTCGATATAATATCCTGATCCGTTGGGTGAAGTTAATTTCATCCAATAACCTTCTTTGGTATATTTGGCATTTTTTTGATCCATCCATTTTTCTTTTGTCCATTTTTGCCATTTTTTACCATTCCAGGTAGAAAACTCTTCCGCTCCTTCACTTGCCAAAATATCCATTCTAAATACCGGTTTATACACTCCTTGAGTATTGCATCCTCTACCGTGATTCACACCGGTTATCCTAAAGCTACCGTCATCATAAAATTCAAAACGGCTTTGATATCTGTAATTGCAAGGAGCAGGCCAAATAGGACTCCGGAAATCTTGTACCAAAGCATAGCCGGTTTTTTGTCCTTGATTGTTGTAGATTTTCTCAACATAGGGTCCGTTAAATGCCACAACGGCCGAAGAACTAAACATAGGACATCCGGTTGCATCACTATAACCTACACCTTCTTTATAAAGATATGAAACATGCCAATCAACTATTTTTGAAGATCTGATTATTGTTTTATCTTTGTATTTTACATCAAAAATTTCTAATCCGTCGGAACTAGTGATACGATAATTAACTTTCCAATCGCCAAAAGTAGTATCGTTATTTTTTTCACAAAAGTTTTCCATTACATAATCATTCTGTAGTTCTGTTTCAGTTGTTTTATTTTTAGGAATATCACCTTCAAAATCTCCCAATTCAGTCCAGGCAACCCCAACTAATTTCCAGTCGGTCAAATCGACGATTGCCCACAAAGCCCTTTTGTTGATATGATTCAAAAAAGTAGGAGCTACACATAAATGCTTTGATCTTTCACATTTTGTACCGTTCATAGCAGTTTTGACATTGGACATGGTAGCTTCTTTTTCATTGGGGTTGATACCAAGGGCTTCTATTACTTCAGGAGAGTTGATTGCTATGCTGATAGCCAAATCTGTCAATCTTTTATTTAATTCCGCTTGTCCATCTACGATATGTTTTACTTTTACCACTTTATTATTTTTCACATCAACCAAAGCGATTGTAGAGCTATTGAAAAAATAATTGTACATAGAAACATAATAGCAATCTTTATTATTACAATTAATATTTTTAGGAATATCACCGGGTAATGCTTCCCGGACTATCATTATTTCATTGCGCAAGGGTTCATTTGTATCGGGATGATAAACATCCCTAATAAAATCCTTATTTTTAATTGCCAAATCTTGTGCTATTTCTTGTTTTTTATCCCTGATTTCACTTTTGTCCAAAAGAAGAACCGGAGGGTTGTTTTTTAGTGATTCCGTAAGTTTTTTATGGTAATAGGCCAATTCGGGAATTTTATTTATCAATTCGGTAACGGGAACCGGCTTTGCCAAAACCATGTGTTTTTCAGGTATGGAATTTTGTTTGTTTGTATTTTTCTTATCCGGATTGCAAGAGAAAAAAAATACAAAAGTTAAAATTGCGACAATCAATATACTTTTATTCATTATGCTGTGTCATTTATTTATATATTTGCAAATTGGTAACTGGCCAGGTAGAATTATGTAAATTGAAAAAATTCTATTAAATATCATTCAAATTTAAAAGTATTTCTCCTGAATAGCTGCTGCAAATTTAATATATTTTGATTTAATAACTATTAGATACCGGAATTTATTATGAATTATAGTCAAAGGAGCCTATTTATGGATTTGGTCGGACAAACCAGTCCGTTTCCTCTGGGTTTGGAAGTGGAAAAAGCGGAAGGTGTTTATATTTGGGATACTGGGGGTAAAAAGTATATAGATATGATAAGTGGTATTGCCGTCAGTAATCTTGGACATGGAAATAGAAATATTGTAAATGCCGTAAAGGAGCAAGCTGAAAAATATATGCACTCAATGGTTTATGGCGAACATATTCAATCGCCGCAAATTACATTTTCCAAAAAATTGACAAAATTACTTCCTGATAATTTGAATAGTGTTTTTTATACCAATTCAGGCTCGGAAGCTGTAGAAGGAGCGATGAAACTGGCTAAAAGATATACAGGTAGATATGAAATCATATCTTGTAGAAACGGTTATCATGGTAATACGCACGGAGCACAAAGCCTAATGGACAATGAATATCTTTCGCAGGCATATAGACCTTTTGTGCCCGGTATTAGGTTTATAAAATATGATGATATCGATTCTCTTAAATCAATAACGAGTAAAACTGCGGCCGTTATCATGGAAACTATACAAGGAGATATAGGTATTAATATAGCTAGTAGTGATTTTATGTCAGCTTTGAGAAAAAAATGTGATGAAACCGGTGCTTTATTAGTATTTGATGAAATACAAACAGGATTTGGTCGTACCGGAAAATTATTTGCATTTGAGCATTATGATATAGTACCTGATGTTCTGTTGATTGCCAAAGCAATGGGTGGAGGAATGCCGGCAGGTGCCTTGGTAGCAGATAGAGAATTGTTGAAGGTTTTTACTCAAAATCCGGTGTTGGGCTTTATCAGTACATTCGGAGGACATCCTGTTTCACTTGCTGCTGCAGTAGCTGCATTTGATGAGTTGATAAATTCCGGAATAATTGATACTATTTCTGATAAAGAAGAATTATTTTTAAGGCATTTGGTGCATCCTGCTATCAAAGAGATTCGTCATAAAGGATTGTTTTTTGCAATAGATATAGGGGATAGCGATTCTGTGAAAAGAGTAATTGATAATGCATATAGAAAAGGTGTGCTTATGGATTGGTTTTTATATAATGATAAATCATTCAGACTGGCTCCACCATTGATAATAAAGGAAGAAGAGATTGTGGAATCCTGTAAAATTATTGTTGAAGTTATAGATAGTTTTTGTCCATAAAATCATTAAAATTTAAAAACATTCTTTTTGCGATGATTTTATTTTCTTCAACTCGCTGATACAAAGGCATCACTTCGTTTCCGAAAAGTAAAAAGCTCATCAAAAATCTTTGTTTTTAAAAATTCAAGCACTTTATAGACAGACACTAGATAGGCATTAGATAGAGTTTGAATGTAGCGTTCAAACTTTGAACTTTTTCTTTTTATGGAGTCAGTTATTTTGAATTTTGAAACTTTGATAATTTTTAATATCTTTACGCCATTCATTAGATTTATAATAGAATATTGAACTTGGATAAAAATACAAAATCGATAAAAAATTGGGCTAAAGACGACAGACCCAGAGAGAAATTAATGCGCTTTGGAGCAAAAAATCTTACTGATGCCGAATTGTTAGCAATAATCATAAGTTCAGGCAATAAAAATATGTCTGCTGTTGATCTAAGTAGGCATATTTTGTCGGAAATGAATAATGATTTGAATCTTTTATCGAAGAAAAGCTATATTGAACTTATGAAATTTCCCGGTATCGGGGAAGCAAAAGCGATAAGCATTGTGGCGGCGATGGAATTGATAAATAGGAAAAAATATGATAAAATTCCCAATCGCAAAATTACATGCAGTAAAGATATTTATGAAGAGATGTTTTCTATACTTTCGGATTTGGAACATGAAGAATTTTGGGTCTTATATTTGGACAGGCAAAATATTGTTATTGATAAAAAAGATATAGGTAAAGGAGGGGTTTCGGGCACATTTGTTGATCCTAAACTGATTTTTAAAAAAGCGCTGGAATTAACGGCAAGTAGCATAGTATTGGTACATAATCATCCTTCCGGAAATATTAAACCCAGCAATCAGGATATAAAACTTACTTCAAAAGTTAAAAACGCCGCAGTGTTTCTTGATATTTCATTATTGGATCATATTATTTTTGGAGGAATAGAATATTTTAGTTTTGCCGATAATGGTATTTTATAAAAAATGTTACCTTTGCAAAAAAGAAAATAATATGGAAAATACATGCATAATCTGTAAAGCTGATGATAAAAAAATGCCTTTGATACAGTTTTCGTATCAAGGGAAAACACATCATATATGTACTCAGCACATTCCCGTTTTAATTCATCAGGCGAATCAGTTGGCTAATATATTACCGGGATTGGAAGATGTGCCTGATACGGAAACA
>JALSPW010000178.1 GCA_026985735.1 Saprospiraceae bacterium | reverse complement strand
TGCTTCTATATCCGAAGGGGGGTATAGAGAAGTATTAGTACATTGGGAGATAGCAGAATCCGGTACAATTACAGATGTAAGAAAGATTGTACTCAAAAAGAATAAAACGGATATTAGATTTTTTTTCATAATATTATCAATTTTATTTAAAAATGAATTTAATAAAGTTTTAATATTTTTTTTAAAAACATGTGATTTTTATATTTTATTTATTGGTTAATTAGTAACCTGCTTGTTTCAGTTTGTATTTGGTGTTTTTTACTTACTTTATTAAATTTTTTTTGTTATCGGTAGTTGCTCTGATATTAGCTTTTATATTAGTGAAAACTTTATTTTATCCGGTAGTGTTTATTATAGTAAATGGAGCGTGATAAAATAAATATTATTATATGGTTGAAATAAAACTTTTACTTCTGATTTTGTTGTTATTGATTTTTATAATCTGGTTCCTTTGGCCGGAATCAGGTTTGTATGCCATCATAAAAAAATCCAAATTAAATAAAGAAAGGATACTTCTGGAAGATGCTTTAAAGTATATTTTTGATTGTGAATATAAAGATATTGCTTGTTATATTGACAATATAGCTAAAAATCTTGATATTAATGAAGGTACGGCAAGAGATTTATTAGTGAAGTTGGTGAAAATGAATCTTGTTAAAGGTAGCATAGAACCGGTTGAGTTGACTACACAAGGAAAAGAATATGCTGTCAGAATAATAAGAATACATAGAATATGGGAAAGATATCTTGCTGATGAGACGGGTGTTAATGAAGTGGAATGGCATAGAGAAGCCGACAAAATCGAACATTTCATTTCTCCGGATAAAGCAAATGTAATAGCATCCAGGATAGGTAATCCGGTTTATGATCCTCATGGTGATCCTATTCCTACTGAGAAAGGAGAAATTCCTGTTTATAAAGGAAAGCCCCTTTGCGAATTTGAAGAAGGGGATAATCTTGTTGTGACTCATGTGGAAGATGAGCCCAATATAATTTATACTCAGTTGGTAGCAATGGGTATTTTTCCGGGCATGGAAATATATATTATGGAAAAGGATGATGCTACAATAAGAATTTTAGTTGAGGGAAATGAACAAATTCTAACTAATTTGATTGCCGGAAGCATTACTGTGATTCCTGCTAAAAAAGAAGTGAAACAGGATAGGTATGACAGATTGAGTGATTTGAAAATAGGGGAAACAGCTGAGATAATCGGAATATCTCCGGCTAGTAGAGGATTGGAGCGTAGGAGGTTTATGGATTTGGGGATTGTGCCCGGAACTAAAATAACACCATTGTTGGTAAGTCCTGGAGGTGATCCTATTGCCTATGATATTTTGGATACGGAAATAGCTTTTAGGAGAAATCAGGCTGAGAAAATTTTGGTAAAAAGAATAGCTTAAAAAACGGATTATGACAATGAATGAAAATATAAAGTTGCTGAACGGTAATTGTGCAAATTGTCCGGTACATGATAAGGGGGAATTAAAAAGGATGGGGGTTGATTCCGGCGATGCCGATTTTGTCATTGCATTAGCCGGTAATCCGAATACCGGGAAAAGCACCGTCTTCAATCAGCTTACAGGTCTGAAACAACATACAGGGAATTGGCCGGGGAAAACAGTGACAAGGGCAGAAGGAGGATTTCAATACAAGCAAAGTAAGTATAAAATAGTGGATTTGCCCGGAACATATTCGTTATTGTCCACCAGTACGGATGAAGCGGTAGCACGTGATTTTATTTTGTTTGGCAAACCTGATGTTACTGTTATAGTAATAGATTCAACAAGATTGGCAAGAAATCTGAATTTAACACTGCAGATTTTGGAAATAACGGATAGGGTAGTAGTTTGCCTTAATCTAATTGATGAAGCAAAACGAAACGGTATTTCTATTGATAGCAGATTGCTTTCGAAAAAACTCGGGGTTCCGGTAATAGAAACGGCTGCCAGGCAAAAACAAGGTATAAATGACTTACTCAAAGCTATTGATGATGTAGCAACCGGTAAATATATTTGTAAACCTTACAGATTGAATTATCCTAAAAACATTGTAAAGGCTGTTGAACCGTTGATTAATGAATTAAAGAAGGAATTTCCGGGATTACCAAATTTGAGGTGGATTGCAATGAGATTGTTGGAAGGAGATCAAAGTATCATAGATTTTATTAGACAAAAGAGTGAAAAGGCAAATAAAGATATAAAAATCAACTTTGATAAAGGTGAAAATATAATTGATGAAGAAGAAGATATTGATGATATTTTGGCATTATCCAATAGAATAAGATGGCGTCTTGGTGATGAATTTCATGATATATTGATGGAATCTATATTTGAAGAAGCCAAAAAAATATCTGAAGCTACCGTTTGGAAGGAAGGAAAGAAAAAACCTTTTAGTTTTGACAGGGAATTGGATAGAATTGTGACTAGTAGAATATGGGGATTTCCGATTATGCTGGGATTATTAGCATTGGTTTTTTGGTTGACTATCATAGGAGCTAATTATCCTTCATCATTGTTATCGGCATTATTGGTAGACACCGGACATCCCTTTTTGAAAAATTTAGCTGAAAATATTGGTTTCCCTTGGTGGTTAAGTGGGGTTTTGATTGATGGGGCATATTTGGCAATGGCTTGGGTTGTAAGTGTGATGCTTCCACCAATGGCGATTTTTTTTCCTTTGTTTACATTGATGGAAGATTTCGGTTATTTGCCGAGAGTTGCATTTAATTTGGACAAGCTGTATCAAAAAGCGGGAGCGCATGGAAAGCAAGCATTGAGTATGAGTATGGGTTTTGGATGCAATGCTGCCGGTGTAGTTGCTACAAGAATTATCGATAGCCCAAGGGAAAGACTGATAGCGATAATAACAAACAATTTTTCTTTATGTAATGGAAGATGGCCCACACAGATACTGTTGGCTACTATTTTTATCGGGGCTATCGTACCGGCAAAATGGGCAGGTTTGATTTCTGCAACTGCAGTTATAGGCATTGCATTGTTTGGGATTATTTTAAGTTTCGTAGTTTCATGGTTATTGTCGAAAACCGTTTTGAAAGGTGCACCTTCGGCTTTTAGTTTGGAATTGCCTCCATATCGTCCACCTCGAATCTGGCAAACAATATACACTTCGATTATTGACAGGACATTGATAGTGTTGTGGAGAGCAATAGTTTTTGCAATACCTGCTGGAATTGTGATATGGCTTATATCAAATGTACAAATTCACGGAGTAAGTCTTGCGGATTATTTTATAGATTGGATAGATCCTTTTGCTTTGATTTTGGGGATGAACGGGATTATTTTATTGGCTTTTATCGTTGCCATACCTGCAAATGAAATTGTTATTCCGACCATATTGATGTTGACGGTTTTACATTTGGGTATTCATGGAGTAGGTGCAGGTAATGGTGTTATGTTTGAATTGGATAGTTTGGATACGACTGCAAATATTTTAAAAGCAGGAGGATGGACCACACTGACTGCGGTAAATCTTATGCTTTTTAGTTTGCTTCACAATCCCTGTTCTACAACTATTTATACTATTTACAAAGAAACAGGTAGTGCCAAATGGACTTTACTCGCTACATTTTTACCTATTGCAATGGGTTTGATACTTACCTTTTTTGTTGCACGGATTTGGTATTTGTTTTAGAAAGCAAACCATTTGGTAAAAAAACACGTCTATTTAGTGTCTGTCCACAAAGTCATTAAAATTGAAAAATAATCTTTTTGCGATATTTTCACTTTATTCAAATTACTGATGCTAAGGCATCACTAATTCTCAAAAAGATAAAAACCTCATCAAAAATCTTTATTTTTCAAAAATCAAGCACTTTATAGACAGACACTATTTATGAAAAATGTTTATGGATTCTGGACATTTTAAAATTTATTTCGTTATAGAACCAAAGAAGATATATAATTAAAATTCAAAATTCAAAGGTTAAAAGGCAAAATTTAAAAAGATAAATATTAATAAAAAAAGGTTTTATAATTTAAAAATTTAAATAAATGATAAGAAAAATACTTATCTGGGTTATTGTTTTATTCGTTATTCAGGGTTGCCAAAAAAATAATCGGAAATTACCTGATTTGAAAAAACCAAAGACCATTTTATGTAAATGTCAAAATGATACTTGGGATAAATATTACCGAAAGGAAGAGAGATACTATGAGGATTCCAAATTGGTAAAGGAAAAGATTAATGTAAACAGAGATTTATATTTTACTTTTGTTTACAAATACAATGATTATGGATTTTTGATTCGGAAAGAGGAATTCTATAACAACAGATATCGTTTGTATGAATATGAATATCAGTATGATGATGACTTAAGACCGGTGAAAAAATATACCAGAAGCTACAAACTTGATCAAAATGGGAATACGGTATCTGATGGTGAATGGGTGACCGTATATTTATATGAAAATGGTTTACTGGTCAATGAGTGTGGTTCTTCAATTTGTTATGATTTTAAATATAATGATAATGACGAACAGATTGAAAAAAAAGTGGTAAGTCCTGAAGGATTTGTTTATGACACCTATGAATATGAATATCGTCACGGGATAAAAGTAAAGGAAATTTTACGTGGTATCGATAATGAAATTGATTATACAAAAGAATTTATTTATGATCCGTTCGGACATTTGATAAAAATTGTCAAAGATGGCAAAATTATTGAGAAAAATAAATATCTTTTCAATAAGTTGGTTGAAAAGAAAACCTATTATTACGGTAGAGACCCCGGATTTTCTCCTTGTCAGGGAAATTACATATATACTTATTTATATTAATTCCTGAAATGAACCGTAGATGTGTTGTGCAATGTGGGTTCGTAGGGGCATTGCCAAAACAACCGGATGATATCATCTTACCCGGTACTTACGGGACTTGTTTTAATTTTTAGCTTTGAACATGAAACTTTTTCCTTTTTCCTTTTTCCTTTGAACTTTGAACTTTTTTCTTATAGCGTTAGTTCTCCTTAAACTATAGATGGTTTTTTGTCTTGTTGGCGACAGTTTTGTTTATTTAAAAGAAATACAAATAAGATATTTAACTTGAATAAAAATAAATAAGCTGTTTTTCGTTTAAATATCATTGTTTAACAAAATTTAAAAATAATGAAATTAAAAGTAACTAAAAAAGTATTTTTCTTAATTGCCTTTTTGATCTTTGGGGCATCAATAATGTTTGCTACAAAAAATATCTCGGTAAATAAAAGATCTGAAAGTAATATTATTAAAAAGTTAAGTGGGGAAGCTAATGTTTATCAAATTTCTGTTAATGATTTTTTGAAATGTGGCGGTTGTAAAAAATCAAAAGCTGCTAAAAATAGCTCAGGCAAAAAATGCGGTGAAGGAAAATGTGGAGCGGGAAAATGCGGCGGAGCAAAATCCGGTTCAAAAAAGTCGGGATTTATGGATAAAGACACTGATGGAGACGGAAAAGTTTCTTTTGCTGAATTCTCAGCTTATGCCAATAAGGAATTTCCCAATAAAGACAAAAACAAAGATGGGAAAATAACATCTGACGAATGTGGAATGTTTGACAAATTCAATACCGATGGAAATGATTTTATATCAAAAGAAGAATTTGAAGCGGGACATAAGATGATGTTTGAAAAAATGGACAGCAACAAAGATGGATTTATTGAGGCATCTGAACTCCAAGGTATGCACAAATGCGGCGAAGGAAAATGCGGAGCAGGAAAATGTGGAAAAGGTATGAATAAAGCACAAAAAACAACAAAAGGGAAAAATTGCAAACATTAAATGAAGTATAAGGGATATTTTCTTCTAATACCAAACCGATATCAAGATAGTGAAATAGAAAAAGAATTAGTTTTTGTATATTCAATGAAAAAAATCTTTGCATAGCCTCAGCTATGGAAATGTTTTATGAAGATGATGAGGTGAAAATTAAATTTTTTATTATCAGCATATTGGTAGCAGTTTGGTATAAATACAAATAAAAAATCCGGGGTTGTAGTAAAATATACCCGGATTTTTTTATATTAGCATTTTGTATATATCCGGATTTAGCGGTTATACCAAAAAATTTAAACAGATGAAAGAGTTAGTAGTAAAAAAAACACATTCAAGACGCAGGTTCCTTACAGGCATAATCGGCGTTGGGATAGCTATAAATTTACCGGTAGCTTATTCATGCAACAATACCGGCGATGACAATATTTTGACGGCAAGACAAAAAGAAATAGCTATTTTTACTATGAATTTTCTTTGGCCTGATGACAAATACGGACCGTCAATAAAGGAAACAAAAACTTATGAATATCTGATATGGATGCTAAGTGATAAGAATATTGATCCGGAGGAGAATCAATATATAATTAACGGATTGAATTGGGTTGATGAGACATCAACGGAAGATTATCAAATACATTTTGAAAAATTACCAAAAAGAAAAATGTATAAATTGTTAAGCAAGATATCAAATTTGGAATGGGGGGAAAGTTGGTTGTCAAAAATGTTAAGTATTGTTTTGGAAGCTATGTTTGCCGATCCTGTTTATGGTTCAAATCCTAACGGAATAGTATGGAAATGGTTTGATCATAATCCGGGACAACCTAGACCTGATAATAATAATAAATATCCGGTGATTTTAAATAGAAAAAAAGAAAAAATAATTATCACGTCAATGAAACAATTATAATTTATTTGTTGCAAATAATTTGTTAGCAAAACTGATTTTATATGAGCAATTGCAATCATTACAAAATAAACAGATATGCCAAAATCAATAAAAAAATATGATATATGCATTATAGGAAGCGGAGCAGGAGCGGGGCCTGTGATATATGAGTTGAGCAAGGCGGGTTATTCTGTTGTTGTACTCGAAAAAGGACCTTGGTACAGAACCGGTGATTTCACAAAAGATGAAGTCACGGCAGTAAGGAGGAGTGTATATACTCCTAATCTTTTGGATGAGAGACATGTTATTGAAGATGTGGATAGCAATGGTAATTGGATAGGAAGAAATACTTATGACACCGGAAATGATTTTTGGAATGGCAATTGCATAGGAGGTTCTTCCAATTTTATGAGTGGCTATTTTCAACGTTTCAAACCTGTAGATTTCAGGCTATTAAGTGAATTTGGTGAAATAGAAGGGGCAAATATTGTCGATTGGCCAATAAGCTATGAGGAAATGGAACCTTATTATACTAAAGTTGAAAATATAGTCGGTGTCTCCGGAAAAATAGTTCAACATAAACATTTGGAACCTAGATCTACACCTGATTTTCCTTATCCCCCACTATCTGAAAATATAGTTTCTTCTTGGATTGATAATGCTGCACGGAAATTGGATATCGATATCATTCCAATGCCCAGAGCTATTTTGTCACAGCCAAAAGGAGATAGAAATGCATGTGTATATAGCAATTATTGTGGAAGTTACGGTTGCGCTTCGGATGCCAAAGGCAGTGCGAGGGTAGCTCTTATACACGATGCATTGAAAACGGGAAATTGTACGGTTATTCCAAATGCAAAAGTATATCATATAGAAACAGATGGCAACAAAAAAATATCGAAAGCCTGGTTCTATAATGCGGAAAACAAAAAAGAATATATATCTGCCGGTATTTTTGTTGTTGCTGCTCAAGCTAGCGAAACTTCAAGGTTGTTGCTAATGAGCAGAAACAAGGAATTTCCCAATGGTTTGAGTAATAATCATGGTCAGGTTGGGAAAAATTTCATTTTCTCAGCCGGAGGCGTTGGAGGTGGTGAATTTCATATAAATGATTTTTCTAAAGATGATTGGCAGGCATTATCGATCCCCGGTGTATTTGTCAATAGAACAATGCATGAATATTATCAATTTAAAGATCCGGAAACCGGAAAGAAACAGAAGGGTGGAACAGTGGATTTTTTATTTGAACATGCAAATGCAATGACAAAATCAATCAATCAAAAGTGGGATGATTATGGTAATTTGAAATATGGTAGCAATTTTAAAAAAATGCTTAAAAGATATTTTACGGGTGTAAAAAAATTAAAATTTGAAGTTTTTGTTGACTGGCTGCCAACAGATAACTGTTTTGTATCACTGGATAATAAAGTAAAAGACAAATGGGGAGATCCTGTAGCCAAAATAAGAATTGGAAATCATCCTCATGATCTAAAAGTAGGAAAGTTTTTAGCTTCCAAAGGAGAAAAAGTTCTCGAAACTATGGGAGCAAAAAACATTTATTCGAGTATTAGCGGCGCACCACCCTCAAATTTGCAAGCCGGAGGTTGTAGATTTGGCAATGATCCTTATAAATCTGTTTTGGATAAAGACTGTAAATCTCATGAAGTTGACAATCTGTATATCACCGATGGTAGTTTTATGCCAACAGGAGGTAGTGTGACTTATACTTGGACTATTTATGCTAATTCATTCAGAGTAGCTGATAAAATTTTATCAAGATTGTCGTCATAATAATTAGTGCATCTTTTGTTTGTCAGGAGGTAGTTGTTCCTGATTTATACTTTTTATTTTTTTCTTATCAATGACAATCCGTCTCTTATTGGCAATATAACATTTTCAGTATTTGGATCTGCATTCACAAATTTATTGAACTCGATAATCGCCTTTGTAGTTTTATCTGATTGGTCTGTAATCACTTTCCCACTCCATAACACATTATCGGCTATAATTATGCCTCCCGGATTTAGCTTGGGAATTATTTTTTGATAATAATTAATATAATCTTCTTTATATGCATCTAGAAAAACCAAATCAAAAGCCTTTCCCAACTTGTCAATAATATGTATAGCATCATTAAAAATCACTTCAATTCGATTTTGCATACCGCTTTTTTCAATATATTTTTCAATTATATTTTTCAATTCCGGATCATATTCAATCGTTATTAATTTACCGTTTTCTGCCAATCCTTCTGCAAGACACAAGGCTGAATATCCGGTAAATGTTCCGATTTCCAATATGTTTTCAGGATTTATCATCTTACTTAAAAATGCGAGCAATCTCCCCTGTAATCGCCCCGATAACATTTGTGGCATCAGAGTTGTAAGGTTGGTCTCTCTTTCCAATTCAATCAGATAATCAGGAATATCCATTGAATTGCTTAAAATGTACTCTTCTATTTTAATATTTTTGAAATTCATTGATTTATTTTCCGGGCTAAATCTCAAAATTAATAAAATTAATATATTTTAGCCTTTGTCAGAAAATAAATTTAAAGAAATCATGCGATATCATAACTTCAAAGCCGGTTTGATTTAAAATTGTTTCGTTTTGTCCGTAAATTTGTGCTTTTTTATCTTTCAACCCCTAACCTTTGAGCTTTGCACTTTGCACTTTTTCCTTTGTTCTTTATACTTTGAACTTTAACCTTTGCACTTTAAACTTTATCAAAGTATCTAAAAAGACCAAACATGTAATAAATGTCATTCCCAGATATACCATTGCCGAGACTTCTTTATAATCTTTGAGCAACAAAGCTGCCATTATAATTCCGTAAATTGGTTCCATATTGAAAGCAAGACTAACATCAAAAGCACTGATATGGTTAAATGCCTTAAGATATAAATAATATGCGATGACTGTACAAAACAATGCAAATATCAACATATAAAACCAATCTATGCCTTTTGGAATTTGAAAATTGAGCTTGAATAAATCGGAAAACAAAAGGAAAAACAATGAAATTGTTAATACAACAGTGGATAACTGGATAAAAGTCATTTTTAATTCTTGTCCTTTGACAAGCCATTTTTTATTTAGAATAGAAAATACTGCTCCCAAGAATGCTGCTCCTATACCAAACCAAAGTCCCTTTTGCTGTAGTTGATCGGAGTTGTAAAAAATTAAAATAAATCCCGGTATTATTAAAATTCCAAGTATTAAATCTACAAATCTAAATTTGGCTTTTCGTATTATTACAGGTTCCAACAATGCTGTTATCAATGCGGAACTCGATAATGCTATTAAAGCCATTGTAGGATTTGATATTTTTATTGATCCATAAAAAAATAACCAGTGAATGGATAGAATAAAGCCAATAAAAATATTTTTTAAAATAATTTCATAAGAAAAAACTTTTAGAAAAGTATTGATTTTGACCATAAAGATCAAAATAACGGAAGTAAGCATAGCTCTCCACCATACAACTGAAGGAAAATTCAAATCAATGATATCTCCCAAAATAGCAGTAAACCCAAATAGAAAAACGGATAGATGTAAAAAAAGGAATGCTCTTTTATGATGTTCCATTCTGAAAGAAATGAATTTTATAAAATATCTTCAAGTATATATTCGGCATCCTCATTACCCAATTCCGCCGCTC
>JALSPW010000177.1 GCA_026985735.1 Saprospiraceae bacterium | reverse complement strand
ATCCAAATACAATATTGTATCTGTCACATCAAGGCTAAAACTGTATTTCAATGGATATCCACAAGAGTGATAACTACCTCCGTCAAAAAGTTTTGCCAAAATATCAGCCACTGCAATAGTATCCCCGTCTTCCAATGCCGGTCCTAATTCCACAACCAATTTATCCTTACAAATAGCCGTAGGTTTCTTACAATTTTTGATGGTAAATAACTGGGAGCGTACAAAAACGTTTCCACATCTATCTTCCACCTGCCATAAAATTTTATGCGTTCCAATAGGATATGTTCCACTGGCTATTGCCTTTCTACCAACCTGATGATTTTGTATATCAAAAGTTCCATTGTTATTCAGATCTATTTTATAAGTCCACTGCAAATCATCGGCAGCTGTACAATCATCAGACCCTATCGCTTCCAGAGTTACATATCCTGACTGACACAATGTATCATAGGTACAGGTATCAATATTTTGCAAAGGTTCAATAAAAGGATCAACATTATTTTCAATATGAATCAATTGATCAAAATGCCATCTTTTAAATGTCCCGTTTTCTATTTGACATTGATCCAATACCGTCCAAGAACGAACAATTGTATAACATGCAGAATCCTGAATTCCAAAAAATGTCTGATCACTATAATTCATTGAAACCAAATCGCACTGATCTTCATTCAATACAGGCCAACCTCCAAAATCAGAAGGAGACAATTGATCAATACCACATATATTGGTCGTCAATTCACTAGCAGGCCATGTAATATCACTTTCGGAAAAAGGATGAGAGTTCTCAAAATCTATCTTTTGATAACAATCCACTTGTAAACCTCCTCTTCCTGTAGCTATAAAATGCCTTTTGATATATCCCGTACCGCAATCTGTAAATCTCATCACGGGATCATCCTCTTCAATTGTTATTCCGCATACATCCACACCCGAAGCATTACCAAAATATTTGGACAAGCTATCTTGCTCATAAGGGAAATCACATTCTACCTGCATATTGTCAGGACAAGTAATTTTTGGCGGATACTTGTGCTGAACCGTTACATTAACCATACATTCATCCCAATTGCCTTCATAATCTGTCACTCTAAGTACTATCATGATATTAGTACTATCCAAATCATTGCAATCAAAATGAACGACTTGTCCAAAATCATCATTAAACATCCTTCTCACTTCAAGTCCGGCAACACCACAATCATCATAACTACCCGAATCAAACGCCAATGCAGGCGCATCTGCCTCTCCTGAGGAATTTAATGAAACTGTAGTATTTGTTTGACATATTGCAACAGGTGCAGTTTTATCAAGTACCGTTACCGTCAAATCAACTTGTGATAAATTATTGCATTGATCATATACATTGTAAATAACATGATGAACACCTACAGGTAAAGTAATTAATCCCCCGTTGGAATTTTCTTTCATTCCACCCGGATATATTATATCAACTCTAAATTCTGTTGAGCAATTATCTTTAATTTCCAATTCAGGCAACAAAACATCAGCATTACAATTCCAACCATTTGTTGTCACAACTAAATTTGCCGGAGCCACCGGTACAGGTGGGATTAAATCGTGAATTTCGATTGTTTGAATATGCGATATTATATTATTATAGGTAATATCTTCACAATTTTCAAAAACAAACCATGTCCTTTGAATTATTTTTTTACACCCGTCATCCGCTACTATAAAATCATGATACCCAACAGTAGTTTCGCAAAAGTTATTATTGCATATTGTAAATAAATCCTTGCCATGATAATATGGTGTCCCTGTCACTGTAGGAGCAGGATTGCCCGATCCATCAACTTCAAATGTATTACAGGTCAAAGCCGTATTATCAGCAATTAAAAAATTATCCGGAAAAACCACTTCGGCTTTGTTCAGTCTTTTGACACTTATATGTTGCACACATGGTTTTGATAAATTTCCATATTTATCTTCGGCAACATATTCCCTGGTTATTACCTTAGTAAATGGCGAAGTACAATCCTGATAATCTATAGTTTCATTTGTGAAAAACACTTCAGGATTACTATCACAGTTATCACTGGCCACAGGCCCGGGATAATCCGTCATTCTATCACAATCGACTTCAATATCCTGACATGCCAATTTAGGTTTTTGCTTATCTATAGCTTTCACAATAGACATACCTTGCTGACCACTACATTGATCTATTACTTTCACCATCATATCCATTCCGATATACTCTGAAGTTATTATATTATCCGGCAATATATTACCATCAGGATCTATAATAATCACTTTGAATGGTGTAGTCGAATCAACGGGAGTGGAAATAACAACTTCCGGAGTAACCTTAAGTTCACAAATCGTATCAACACTACCTATAACATAGTCATCCAATATCATAGAGCCGGCAGAATTACCAACTTTTACCTTAAAAGTCTTAGGTACAAGACAATCCGTACCTCCGGTAGGTGTAATAACCACATCAAAAATACCATTCACTCCTCCCCAATCTATTGTTACATCAGTACCTATACTTCCTCCATCGAATGATCCTCCTCCACCGGGTAATGTCCAAGTGTATGTAGCTGTCGGATCTACACCGACAATAGAATAATCTTCGGTGCTATTAAGACAAGTTCCGGTTGCTCCTGAAACAACAATATCATCATACGAACAAAAACCCGATGTCATATCCATAATCTTAATATCACCTAAATTATTGATAAATCTAACATAATACCCAATATCATCAATCTGAATTCCATTTATAGTATAAGTACTCAAACCGGAAGCAGGATTGTCTACATCTTCGGTCATCACGGTTCCAACCGTATACAATGATGGAGCTAATGGTGGTTGAGGACTGGCAATATCATAAAAATTAACAAGTGAATCTATTTCCCAATTTTCTCCGGATGGTGAAATAATAGAAATAGTTATTGCAAACTGTCCATCATCTTCATTAGTAGCATTGTGCAAACATACACAAGGATCAAATATAAGATCGGATCTAACAAATATTTTTGACCAATCATCGTCATCTTCATCATCAACACCATTTCCATCCAATTGATTATCACTGCCTTGAGCATCATTTCCTTTTATATCATCAGGAGTAGAATCTTTATCATATTGTCCCATATTGTTTCCCGAAATATCGTATGCAGATTTTATTTCAACTTCATTAACAAGAAAATCTACACCATCCGCAACATCTTTCAAATACAGTTTGATTTTAATCTTCACCGATTTACCAGGTAATAATCCATAAACCGGTAATAATCCATTCCCAGCTGAAAGTAATATCTCAACTCTGGAACTATCATTTGGATAATAATTCCATTTTGTATCATTCAAGACAAATCCCTGGTCAAGATAATCAACAAGTGTTATTTTATCAGCTGTAATCGCCCCTTGATTAAATACCTCTATTTCAAATTCAACATTATCACCCTTCTCTATATTATGATTTAATGCCTTTTTTGTCAATGCCAAATCAAAATTAGTTATCATTATAGCAGCAACATCCTGATCATCTTCATCAGGAATATTGGACATTGGTGATCCGTTAATCTGATTATCCGTACTTGTACCGGCTTGCCCTCCAAGATCGTCGGTTCTAATCAAATTTGGTACGGAATCATAGTCTTTGGGATTGGAATCATCTCGAGTTGTTATATGACTTATCTCACCATAATTAAATATTTCATTTACATTTGCATCAGGACTGATTATTAGTTTTATTTTAATTTGATTTTGTGTAAATGGCAATAATTCTTCATTAACCGAATATAAAACGGTAGTATCCGAATTTTTTATCCAATCCGGATTTAAATTCGAATCAAATATCAAATTATCTGGTAAGTAATCCACTATATCATAACTTGTAGCAATAACATTGCCCTGATTAAAAATATTGAATCCAAAAGTTACCGTATCTCCATTTGTAAATATTGTATATTGATCCAACACTACTTTTTGTAATGCCAAATCCAATATCTTCACTACTCCGGGATCATGGTCATCTTCATCAATACTACCGTCATCATCAATAAGATTATCCGTAACTAAAATTGAATTACCGGTTGAAAAATCAGGCGTCCCACCTATATCATTGTCAGGATCTTCATCCATAACGGAATCCACATCATTGCCCGGATTATTATCAGGATCAAGAGCGGAGCTTATCTCGGCATAATTTACCAAATCTTCTAATTTTGCTCCGGCTTTGACTTTCATTTGTATATATATATCAACACTATCCCCCGGTAATAAAGTTGACTCATATTTATATCTCCCAATAGGTTTATCTGCAGGAAATGACCATCCCTGATTTTGAGTATAATCAACTTCAAATCCTGAATTCAAATAATCCGATACCACAATATCATGAGCAGGAATATTTCCCTGATTAAATACGGTTATTTTAAAAGTAACAATATCACCATAGTGGACAGTTTTATTACTTAAATTCACTTTCCTTAAAGCCAAATCAAATATTTTGCTCTCTGCAAATCCAAAATCGGCATCATAAAGAGTTTGCCCTGAATTCCTTGTATAGACAGCTATATAGGGTTTACCATTTAAGTCATTACATATATTTGTAGCAATAGAAGCATCATTGTCATTCTTATCTCTGTTCGTTCCAAAACCTTTATTTAATACGGTAAGAAAATATGTTTTACCGTTTATATTCATTTTACCATCAACAAACCTGCTATCATCAATAACCACATAATATTTTTGCAAAATATCGGGACTTTCAAAAACCCCATCGTTATTCAAATCCACATTTGTTTTATCAAAATAATAATACCCCTCGGCATCCGTAATAGTTGATCCTACTTTATTACAGTTTTCATCATAAAGAGATACCGAAATACCGGAAAAACCGTTTTCATCCGGATCCTGAATACCGTCTTTGTCCTTATCATACCATATATAATCACCTATCTCCAATGGTAGAGGATCGTAAATCGCATCCAGATCACCAAAACCCGATGCTTTACCCATTTGCGGAAAAATAGTATGCGTATATAATGAAAATACGGAATTCTGTTCACCATTTGAAGTATTATATCTTTTAACTCCTCCTGAATATGACTTCTCTTCAGGATCATAACACGGTGCGATAACCTCTCCCGTACCCTCCAAAACCAGTGCAGTTCCCGTTATGGTTTCAGGATGAAGATCATGATTGGTTGGCCAATAATCAAACCCGAAAAATTCTCCCCCTCCCGGACCTTCTCCATTATCAACACCGGAACCTGTATAGATACCTGCATGTCCATTATTTTCCAATTCCCAAGTTCCATTATTATTCCAGACCAATAATATATCACCGTTTTGGATATCTAATCGGCTATTTGAAATCCCACAGTATCTATGTCCTGTCCTGTCATTCAAGACAATAATCATATTACCCTCATCAGTAAAATCAATATCTGTTATCCAATGCTGGGTATTTACATCAAAAGAAGGTTGATCATGCAGATACCCTTTTGGATAATCAGTTGAAAATATTTCACCAAAGACATTAAGCATAGGATCATACTCATAGACAGTTACCGTGCTATTTGATTCGTTTTTTGAAATTTCAGCTCCACAAGTAACACCTACATACAATTTATCATCATGGTATTTCAAAGCAAATGTATGCCTATATCCTCCTACACACTGAGGATCAGGTACCGGAATCTCCTCTATCTCATTAATTTTACTTTTATCAGTCGGTATTTTTACTATTTCATTTTTATAAATATTTACTACATATAAGTACTTTTCATCACCGGACAGAGCAATAGCCCCCAATCCTATTTTACCAACTTGAGCACCATAATCACAATCATGAGCATCCGTAGGATTCAATGTGCCTATATCAATACCCTGTGCTATAAGATCCACATATAAAGATGTCTTCCATCCATCTACAGTACGTCGAGTAGTATAAATAGCACCCAAACCACCGGGACCTAAATAAACATATTGCTTTACAAAAGCTGATGTGAAAAGTTGCTGTGTTGTTTTCATAAATGCAACTCCAAAAACAGAACCAACCTCTTCTTTAGATGCTATTTTATTTGGTACTTCAGACTGAGCAAATTTTGATTGAAATGATAATAAAGCCGGATAAGTTTTGTATTGGGATGGCCTCCCTTGTAAGAACATTGAAAGCGCTAAATCGGGATTGTTATATGTATAGTCAACCGGCTTTTGCAATAGCAAATCCATATCACAAGCGGGAACTTGTGAAAATGTGATATCTTTATAACCTGCAACAGGATAAAAACCTTCGGGATATTCAAATTCAATTCTGTATAAAACTCCATCTGTTAAGCCTAACAAATGAAATTTACCATCCGAATCTGAAATATTCACCGCTTTAGCTTGCTGATGAATGTCATAAGCCGACACTTTAATTCCAGCTAATGGCATATCGGTAATATCAGGTACACCATTAAAATTGGTATCATTATAAACAGTACCGGAAATCTCACCGGAATTCGTTTGGCATTGTCCATAAGTATTAATATTGTAAAAAATTAATACTATTGGAATTAAAATTTCAATTAAAAATTTAAAACGTCCAATTCTATATTGAATCGTTTTCAATAAATTTAGTTCTCTCATTTTGACCTTAGTTGAATTAATACAATATATATATACGCTTGATTCACAATACGTACATGTTATTTCTTAACAACTATTGTTTACTGAAAGATTTTGGGAAATCAATAGAATACTATCTTTTAACAGCATTCTATGTGCAAATATATAAAATATTTTTAATATATAAAAATTTATTCCACATTTTTTTAAACTTTAACATTTGTTTTAATATTTAAAATTAGTTATTAGATTTGTCATGTTTTAAATTACAACATATCATCAAGACAAAAAATAATTTTAAAACAACTGACTCCTATAACCAATAATTTTAATAACAATTTAAACATAAGACAGATAATTGAGAATTGAGAATGACAAAAAAAAGTCAAATAATTTTTAATAAAATATTTTTATGAATTTTGGGGTTACCTTAATGCCCAATGGGTCAGTTAGTCTTAATTTAAATACGTATTTCATTTAAAAGAGATTAACGTACCCGGTTTTAGAAAAAAGTTCCTCTTTCCTGATTCTATTGCAACAGGATTATCTGACGATGATCCTGACGGAATACAAGGTCAAAATAAAAATAAACACTTTTCGTGTTTTCCTTTTTTTATTTGCGTAAAAATATCATTAAGCGAGCTTATGATATTTTTACGCAAATAAAAAAAGCCCAACGCAAGCGTTGAACTTTTTATTCTCTGGTGATCCCGACAGGATTCGAACCTGTGACCGTCAGATTAGAAATCTGATGCTCTATCCAGCTGAGCTACGGAACCAAATCGGAGCGCAAAATTATATCTTTTTTATTAATTAATCAAATTTTTTTAATTAAAATATTTTAAATTCAATTATAATTTATTTGAAAGCATAATTAGACATATCTTTGCTGCTATTTTTGAATATGAATACTATAATAAATTTTTTAATAGAGCCTTATAAAACAGCAGAAACATATATGATTTTGCTGGAATTTATTGCAGCGGTATTGGGAATAATTAGTGTTTGGTTTTCAAAAAAAGAAAATATATTGGTTTTTCCAACCGGCTTAATTAGTACTTTGATTTATGTCTACTTATTATCACGCTGGAATTATTACGGAGATTTGATTATTAATATATATTATTCAATTATGAGTATATACGGCTGGTATATGTGGAGCAGGGTAATAGATAAATCAAAAAATGAACATATTTCCATATCAAGAACAAACTTTAATGACAAATTAAAATCATTTGGCATTTTTATTTTTACTTCTGTTTTTGTTATAGCTGTTTACAGACATTACAATGTGATGCCAAACGATTTAAATTTTTCTCAATCCCTGAAGTATGCTATAGAAAAATTAAGCTCTAATAATATTCGAGAATTCAGAAAAGCAACTCCATATTTAGATACATTCACTACCGGAGCTGCATTTGTTGCGATGTGGCTTATGGCAAATAAAAAAATTGAAAACTGGATATTTTGGATTAGCGTAAATATTGTTTCCGTACCATTATATTTTGTCAAAGGATATGGTTTTACCGGAATTCAATATTTCATCTTTCTTATTTTAGCAATTTTAGGTTATATAGAATGGTATAATAAATTAAAAGCCAATACCAAATCTAAAAATCAACTTCTTTAATATTGAAAAATAATAAGTGTCTGTTTATAAAATTTTTAAAAATTAAGAGCTTTATGGACAGACACAATGTAGTTTCAATTAATACTAAAATTTTTAATATCATTAAACAAAGTTTGCCACATCACCATTTTAACATGTAAATGCATTTAATCCTGTAATATCATGCCCGGTAATCAATAAATGTACATCATGTGTGCCTTCATAAGTGATAACGGATTCCAGATTCATCATGTGTCTCATCATAGGAAACTCCCCAGTAATACCCATAGCGCCCAACACCTGCCTTGATTCACGTGCTATTTTCAGTGCCATTTCCACATTATTCCTTTTTGCCATAGAGATATGAGCCGGCGTAGCCTTGCCTTTGTCAAGTAATGTTCCCACTCTCCAAATTAATAACTGCGCTTTGGTAATTTCAGTAATCATTTCAGCCAATTTCTTTTGCTGCAATTGGAATTGTGCAATAGGCTTCCCAAATTGTATTCTCTCTTTAGAATATCTCAATGCAGAGTCATAACAATCCATAGCAGCTCCAACTGCACCCCATGCTATACCGTATCTCGCCTTATTCAAGCAAGATAAAGGACCTCTCAATCCTACCACTCCGGGAAGAATATTTTCTTTAGGTACTCTTACATCTTCAAAAATCATCTCTCCTGTAGCGGAAGTTCTCAATGACCATTTATTTTCTATTTCAGGTGCAGTATAACCTTTCATTCCTTTTTCCACAATTAATCCTCTCACTTTCCCCTCTTCATCTTTTGCCCAAACCACTCCGATATCTGCCAATGGCGAATTGGTTATCCACATTTTTGCTCCATTCAAAATAACATGATCGCCATCATCTACAAAATTGGTTATCATTCCTCCCGGATTGGATCCATAATCAGGTTCAGTCAATCCAAAGCATCCTATCCATTCCCCTGTTGCCAATTTAGGCAAATATTTCTTCTTTTGTTCTTCACTTCCAAATCGGTTAATTGGATACATTACCAACGATGTTTGAACAGATGCCATGGATCTGACACCAGAATCTCCTCTTTCTAGCTCCTGCATAATAACACCATAACCTATTTCATCCATTCCTCCACCACCGTATTCAACCGGGATATTTGGACCATAAGCTCCTATTTCACCAAGTCCCTTCAATATTTTTATTGAAGTTTCATGCTTTTGAGCAGATTCTTCAATAATGGGGGTCACTTCTTGCTTAACCCAATCCCTGATTGCATCTCTTGCCAATTTGTTTTCTTCGGAAATTAATTCATCCAACATTAAATAATCATGTGGTTGAAACATATCTATTTTTGCCATAATATTTTGCTTTCATTAAAAATTTTGCGCAAATTTATTCAAATATTTTATATTTTTCAATTTTACAAAATAATATATTACCAAAATAACTATTATTTAGCATATGTCTAAAAATACCTATAGTCAGCTATGTATTTCTAAAATATTTCTTTTCCGGAATTATTCGTTTAAAACAGTCATTTTCTCACCAAAATACAGTATATAAGACAACAAGAATAATTAAAATGATATATGCGCTTATATTAAAAGTCTTTCCCGTTACAAATGTTTCTTTTAACAAGGGTATCGATTTGGAATCATCATCTCCTTCTCCTGTATTTAAAGATACACCTACTATCACAACCATTGTCATCAGTAATGTATAAAGCATTTGATCCAAAAACGGCATATCTACCGGCAAAAATTTTAATGCCAATGCAATAGGTATGGAAGTTAATACTCCGACTATTGCGCCTTTAACATTTGTCTTTTTCCAAAACAACCCCATTAAAAACACAGCTAATATTCCGGGACTAACTATTCCGGTATATTCTTGAATATATTGAAACATCTGTGGAATTGAACCCATTGTTTTTGCAATAGATGTAGCTATTATCAACACCACTAATACCGTTACTCTACCCACAGTTACCAATCTTTTATTTCCGGCATTCTTATTAAAATAAGGTTTGTATATATCCATTGTGAAAATAGTGGATGTAGAATTCAACATTGAAGCAAGTGAAGATACAATAGCCGCCGAGAGAGCTGCAACAACCAAACCTTTGAGACCTGCCGGCACAAAAGTACTTATTAACCAAGGATATGCTTTATCATAATTGATACTGCCGTTATTTGCAAATGAATCAATAGCACCGGCAATATTTTCTTTATACATAACAGCAGCTATTATACCGGGAATAACAACAATCAGGGGTACAATTATTTT
>JALSPW010000176.1 GCA_026985735.1 Saprospiraceae bacterium | reverse complement strand
CCATTCTTTGCCGTCCCATTTCGACATATAAATATCAAATCCTCCTAAACCGGGAAGTCCGTTTGTGCTGAAATACAATTTACCATCAACAAAATATGGTGTTATTTCATCATCAATAGTATTGATTTTAACACCGAGATTTACCGGAATTTCCATTGTACCATCACTATTGATAAGCGAATAATATATATCAAATCCTCCAATACCACCATCCATATTCGAAACAAAAAACAAGGCTTCCTTACCCAAAATCTCTCCAACTGCAGGCATTTTGCTAATGAAATCTCCATTGACTTGCGCTACTTCTTCCGGAGCTTTCCATTCTCCGCTTTTATATACGGTTTTAAAAATCTTTGACTCCAGCACTTCCGTTCCTTTCATTGCCATTCTTGTAAAATACATCGTATTTCCATCCTCTGAAAAAGCAGGATAAATAGAATGTGTTTCTATTCTGTTAATACGTTTATCAAGAGCTTTCGGTTTTCCATATTTTCCATCACTGCCCCGGTTACTTATCATTATCATTCCTCTTTTACCACCACTATCTTTTTTACCTTTTTTTCTGCCTTTACTTGTTTTTTTCTTTTTCCCACTTGATTTCACCTTATTGTTTTTGCCATCCAAAACGATTTTAGTTGCACTGTTAAAAGATCCGAAATATATCGTATCATTAGAATTTCTTCTTTGTAAGCCATATAAACTAAAACCTTTGTTGATTTCTTTATTCAACGGCTTGAATTGCATTTCGACATTCTCCGGTAACGACTTAAACATTTCCAGGCCTTTCACTTCGAGAATAGCTTCCTTCCTCATATCAGGATCATCTGTATTCTTGGCAAACTCTTTAAATTCATTATATGCTTCCTGATATTCTCCAAGCCTTTTAAGACTTTTGGCATAAAGCAATCTTGCATCAAGGAACATTCCTGTTTTATCTTTACGCAGCAAACTTTTCAGATATCGTGCCGCATGTTTGTAATCTCTCATCATATAGTAGGATTCAGCAATCCTAAGATTGAGATTCAAATCCTTTTTTTCATCCAATGCTTTTTTAAATAAATCTATAGCGTTGAAATAATCAGCTTTTTCAAAACTATGATCTCCAGCCTCTACCAACGATTCAAATGTATATTTTTTTAAAGGTTGTGCATGAATAATAACCACAAAAACCAACGAAAATAATAAGGAAAAATATGCTTTCATTATATATAATTTTTATTCTAAACTAATTATTAAATCTGAGGACAAAAAAGTACAGGATCCGGTTTAGGTTTCTTATATACTTTTATAATATATGACACACCCAATTCAAATGCTCCTGCCGGACCACTTACCGCCGTTTTATCAGACAAATTCAAATCAAAACTATAAACTATTTTAAGATCTCTTATATCCGCACCTAATAAAAACTGAATTCCATTAATAGGATTATATCCCAATCCTCCATATAAAACCATATCAACGGGCTTTTTCAATTTCAATCCGGCCACCCCCTGTACACTTGCTTCCCAAGAAGGCTGCATATATTGAAAAAACACTCTGGGATTCAATATAAGGCCATTTGAAAGTTCCGTCTTATAAGTACCAAAAGCTGCAAACCTCAAAGGCCTTTTATAAGTTGAAGCACCTCCGAAATTAATAATCGAATACGAATTATATTTTTTAAAACTAACATTGGAGACAGAAATACCGGTTTGAAAATTATCCGTTTTAGATATATTGGATGTAAAAACAGCACCAATAGTATAACCCAAATTAATAGATTTCTTATTTTTATTGAAAGGCAATTCATTAGGATATGATTTTCCTATATCCGAACTGCTATTACTCGTAAATTCTTCAATACTCTCGGGAGTTACCAAATATATATCTTTAAATGAAACACTTGCATTGCCCGATTGAAACCCGATAGATAAAACATTTTTTCTTTTCTTATCCAATGCAAAATGATACGACAATCCTCCGATAGAAGTAGTAGTTACCAGAGTATTGTGATATTCAGTCGGCCCGTAAAAAGAAAATGCTTGCTCATCATATTGAAATGCAATACCAAATCCCACCCAGTCATATTTCCTAAATCCCCTAATCAAAGGAGCATCGGCAAATAAAATAGGTGAACGAAATTGTCCGGATTCCATTCCGAAATCTTGTTCACGAAACAACCCTCCTATACGGGCAGTACCTTCAAATGCTCCCGACAATGCAGGATTTAGAGCCACTTTGGTCATATCAAAATAAGTATAATGATAAGAATCCTGCGAAAACCCTTTAATACTTATAAACAACCAAATTGTTAAAATAAAAAGTTTATATCTAATCATATTTATAATTTTAACGATATTCGAAAATAGTATCTACTAAGAAAAATATTCCTGTAAAAATAATATTTATTTATTTAAATACGAATTTTATAAAAAAAAATTATAGAATTAATTTCATAATAATATATCTTTGTACCATTTCCAATACTTTTCCCAACTTATTAATAAATTTTCTCATTTTATCATCCCCCCATTTTCAAATCAATCCAATTCATAATTCACCATTAATTTCTTTTATCTTCCAAACT
>JALSPW010000175.1 GCA_026985735.1 Saprospiraceae bacterium | reverse complement strand
CCAATGGGGCATGGTCAACTGCTCAAGATGACCGGTCGCCTGCTCCCGCAAGGCAGTATCCTGGGGAAATATATCTTTGACAACTGAATCTAAAAATGAATTTTCTTTTTGTGTTACTGGTTTCATTTGTTTCTCTTGCCTTGTGTTTATGATATTAAAAATAATTATTACATTCTTTTGGAGCAATGATTACGTAAAAAAAATATTATTTTATACAATTATGACAACATATAGTTTACATTAAATACAGATATTTTATTGTTAACTTGTTAACTTAATCTTTTAATTTCGCGAATAATTTTATCAATGACTTCTGTGTTATAAATTTTCTTCTTTTTCCCTGGTCCCTTAATGGAATATACGAAAAAAACATTACCTCCAAAATCATTTTTAAACCTTTCATGATTCTTTCGATGCATTTCAATCCATTGATATTGATTTATAGACTGACCAGATTTTATCGGTTTAATTTGTATGCCAATACTTTTATTTTTTATTGGAATATAGAAATCCACTCCATAAGACCTGTCCCACTCATCTGGTGCTGGCACTATCTTTCGATTTATAATTGACTCAAGTTGTCCGTAAATGGTATCAATCTCCGATCGATAGCCTTCATATGTTCGATTAAGGACTAGATTATAAGCATAGTCAATACACTCCTCCTCTGATATTGAGTCGAGTTCACTTCGAATGACCTCTGATATTTTTATATATAACTTATGCCCTAAGCTTTTCAGGTATTCTCTTGTAATTCTGATACCTTCTTTTTTCTTTTGGCATGCATTGTTAAAATAGAATTTTTCCCATTCCTCAAATTTTTTGGGTGCACAAGATCTTATCAATTCCGATGTTGCACCAACACTATATGCTTTATTTAATCCCCATCGATTCATTCCATAATTCAACAAGGTTTCCCTTTTGAATTTAAGGTTATGCCCTTCTGAACCGGATATCCATTCTTTTTTCATAATTTCCTTAAATTTAAAAATTTATTTTTGTATTTATATTCAGATAGCTCGTCGACATTGGCAAATCCTCTTTTTATTAAATGAGCATTTAAAAAAGTCTTGTTTTTGAGATATAAGTAGCAAAATAAATTGTTATCATTATCATATTTTTCTCGATCAAATCTCATATATACTTTCTGGTTCTTTGTTTTAATTTTTAAAAAATCAATAGCATTTATACTTAAAACTGGATTTTCTCGTATTCCAATCAATCTGACAGTTAAGTCGTTATTCAGCACAATAAGTTCAGAATTTATTATTTTTTTTACAGAAAAATATTTTTCTCGTTGCTGCGAGTTCTTATCTATTTTTGATCCAAATTGTAATTTTTTGGGGTCAATTTTTTTATCAAATGAATGAAAATCTCTAAATATATATGGCATCTTATTAATTTCATAATCAAAATCAATATCAATTAAACCCTGTTTTATAAATTCATATTTAGTACCAAACAATTCTGGTTGGTCTACTTTTAACTTCTTTTGAATAAAAGGTATAAATTCTGGATTTATTTCATAACCAATAGAATTTCTACCAGTATTTTTTGCAGCCAAAGCAGTGGTGCCACTGCCAAGAAATGGATCAATAACGGTATCGCCAACAAAAGAGAACATTTTTATTAATCTTTTTGGAAGTTCTTCTGGAAACATAGCAATATGACCATTTTGCTTTACACCGCCAAAATTCCAATGCCCGGAAAAGTATGTTTTCCATTCCTCTTTTGTCATTTTTGACAATTCTTTAATTTCTTTTTTTGGCTTTTCAGGAGTGCCAAGTTTTTTGAATAATAAAATAAACTCATAGTCGATTGAAAGAATACCATTACGAGGAAATGGAAAGCTTCCCATTATACTCGCCCCTCCGGTCGTATTCGTTGTTGTCTTTTTCTGCCAGATAATAGCTCCCATATAATCAAATCCTATGCTTTCACAGAATTTTATGATCTCAGTTCTGATTGGAATAACTTTATATCTTCCATAATAAACTGCACGGGCAAACTGATCTCCAATATTAACACAAAGCCTGCATCCATTTTTGAGAACCCTATAGCATTCTTTCCAAACTATATTTAGATTATTAATATAACTTTCATAACTGTCATTGAATCCTATTTGTTCCTCTATGCCATAATCTTTTAATTGCCAGTATGGAGGTGAAGTAATGGCAAGATGAACCGACTTATCTTCCAATTCTTGCATACATCTACTATCACCATGAATAATTTTATGTCGTGTTTGCATCTTCGTATTAAGTAAATTTTAATATTTTTGATTCGTTAAATTGGCTTTGATTTTTTTGCGGCCTTCAGCCGCATGGCAATTCCGCAACTCACCAGAAAGACCTGATCTGCCCGCCTGGCAACACACTGGTTGCAACGGCCAACAAGATCACGGTATCGTCTAACCAATGCGTTTTCCGGGACAATCCCCTGCCCCACCTCACCGGTTACCATGATAACCGTGCCCCTGTGGTTTTCCGCCGCATCGGCAAGTCTGTCCGCCAGGGAAATCATCTCTTCTTCCGTCAGGAGTTTTCCCTGCTCCCGACTTTTAAAAAGAAGATTATTTATCCACAAG
>JALSPW010000174.1 GCA_026985735.1 Saprospiraceae bacterium | reverse complement strand
AGGATATGACCGGTCACGATATAAGTTAACCCTTAATAATAATGCAATCGCATATCATTTCGGACTATTTTCACAAATGAGGATATGGCGTATTTTTATTCAGCCCGAATTGTATATAAATTATATCACTGCGGATATCAAAATACAAGATCTTTATGATTCTTTTCCGGATACAACAGGTACTTTAAATCATTTTTATCTTGATATTCCTGTTGTTTTGGGATATAAAGAAGGAGCTTTTAGTTTCATGGCCGGCCCTGTATGGCATTATTTTATTACTGACAGATCTAAATTGCCAGATAATATATCAAAAAATTTAAGAATACTTACTATCGGATATCAAATAGGTATTGGATTTGTAATTAAAAATGTTGGTATTGGTTTTAGATATGAAGGAAATGCAAGAAAATTGGGGGCAGGATTGCAATATTCGGGTAAAAGGATATATTTTGCTGATACACCGAGAAGAGTTATAGTCAGTTTGTCCTATAGTTTTAACTAATAATTAATAACAATCAATATGAAAAAAAGCTATTATTTTTTATTCGTTATTACTATCTTTTTTACTACAATTTTATTTTTTAATTTTAGAGTGGCAAAATAAATGCCATTTGGTATTCCCGAAACATTCACTTTAGTAGCCGTATTAAATTCTTTTGCCATCATCAATGTGCCGTCTGCATGATAGAGTGTCATATAAATATCTTGTGGTATGTCAGATTCGATATTAAACTCGTTACTGACGGGATTCGGAAATATTTTAATATGATCTTCTCCTTGATTGAATGCCTCCATGATAGATACGGGGTTTCTTTGTAGATCCATTTTATAAATCTGATATCCCGAATCCGTATTTTTTGCGATAGCGTAAACTGTGGTATCGCCAATAGCTACATCTAACAATTTTTGGTTATATTCGCAGCTAAAATACTTTTTCATCTCTCTTTTTGTTGAATTATAGGTTATAATGGATTGATTGTATAATTCACCAAGCTTTTTCATGAAAATAACACGTATTTTGTCATTTAATGAAGATGATATGGAATAATGAAAATCGTCAAATTTATCACTCTGAATTGTTTCAAGCTCATTAAAATTTTTATCGTAGATTCTAATTAATTCGCTTACCGGATCCCAAATATGAATTTCCTTTGAATTAACCGCAAGATAATAAGGCAAATAAATTATTCCATCAAATTTTATTATTTTTTCATCGTGGAAGTTATATATAAATAAAGGTATCGTTGCAGAGAATCTGTATTTTAAATATAAACGTTCATTGTCGATAAAACTGACTATCACTCTCTTATCTATTCCTAAATCACCCAAATTAATCGTTTTTCCTAGACCCTTTAATCTATCATAAATATAAATCTGTTTGATATTATCTTTAACATTAAATAAGTACCCAAAATACCTTTTATCAGGGCTCAAAAAATTAGAAAGGATATGTGCGGGAAAAAACACATTACCTATTTTCTTACAATTATCATTTTCACAATAAAACACATTTTTATTTAGTAAATATGAGTATGTATCTTGACTCATTGATATTTTGGAATAAGAGACAATTACACCTATTTCCTCATAATTTGAAATGTTGTTTCTTTCAATTTTAAAATCTTTTCGTTTATTCATTTGCTTTTCGATATATGAATAGTAATAATCCTTTGTTGACAATACTATATTGTATAACAATTCGACTTGCATTTTGTCTGAAGTCAATAATTTTTGAGATTTAATATCAATAATTTTCCAATTTTCGTATTGATTACCCATTTCAAAAGGATTGTTGTTTATTTCCAAAAATATAAATCCGTGTTTGATAATAAAAGAAAAACTTTTTATTTTTACATCAATATTTTTTATAAATAATTCCGTTATTTTAGTCTTTGGATCAAAAGTGGCCAAATCGCATTTATTAGTTTGTGTCCCGTGTTTTTGAAAATAATAAAATTTGCCTTCATAATATTCAATATTTGATATGATTTCTGCTGCAGGCTTATGAATATAAATATTTCCGGGACTGTTCTCATCGACAAAATTTATGGTTTTATCGAGATTTTTATTTTTGAAATACAGAATATTATCAATGAGTGTAAGTTTTTTCCCAACGCCCAAATTCCTTTTAATAAAAGCATTTGAAGGAGTAAGTGAGTTGTCGGAATGGCTATATTTTGAAAATACCAGCCCTTTACCTTTCTTAAATGAAGTTAGATAGCAATTATCATTATACTTCAAAGAAAAAGGAATGCTGTGATTATACCGGTTTAAGGGTATGGGTTTTAAAGATAAATTTTTCAAATTGAGTACATAATTTTTTGGGTTGCCTAAATAATAACCTTCTATAAAAACCAAACTATCAGCAGGATTTTTTAAAACAGCTCCTCTAAGCTCAAAATCAGGAATAATTTTTTTTGTTTCTAGGTCAAAAAGTTTAAGAACTGAATCATAACAAGTCGCTCCACAAGTTGAAAAAAGAATCTTTTTATTAAAGTAATAGTGAAAAGCAAAATTTATATTTGATATATAAATACTTGTTGAGATAGTGTCTTCAAATTTCAGATTATTTTCATTAAAAGTAAAAAAAATAGTATGTCCATATTTAATCCCGAAAGCAAACATTCTATTATTTCCGATTGGTATTATATCGACTAAGTTAATATTCTTGTAATCCCGTCTGCAAATGGAATCATTTTTATCTATCATGATGAGAGTATTATCCCATTGTTGACAAAAGAATTTGTTGTTTTTTGTTTTGTAAAGATCAGACAGTAAATCTACTGCGACCGTATCAGCTTTGATATCATTATATGGCCTTCTGAGTAGGTTGGTAACATGGTTAGTACTTTCGTAATAATAATAAAAATCATCACTTTTATAAGCTAAAGAACCTTCTATAATAGGTACAAACTCTTTATGGTCAATATCGTAAAGATGTTTTTTATCAGGATAGACAGAAATATATAATAGTCCTTTGCTTTGGTGTATATAAAAATCAGGAAAACTGTCAATTGTATCCGGATTTATAAAAACTTCTTCGGTTATTTCGGAAGTAAAAATGTTTTCCAATATAAATTCTCCTTTACCGAAAAATATAATATAATCTTTATAAGTAGTCCATTCATAGAAACCTTTTTCACAGGTAGAAGTATTTGAAATAAGGATATTCCTCATAGTATCTCCCATAAATTGCCATACTTCAACTTCATTGAAGTTATTTTCAATTAACCTGTAAATTTGGCTGTCTTTTTGAATAATAATATCTTTATCTCTTTTAAAATCAGGGTTTTGATAGTTGGTAAGTTGAGTGAAATGCTGCCCAAAAGAAATAGCAGCAATAAAAATCAAAACGGTTGTAAATATATTTTTAGTCATAATAAATGAATTTTTGCCATAGTGGCGATTAATATTTTCTTATTTATTGCAAAGATCATATTGCGTCTGACTATAAGATGCTTGAATCCTAAAGAATTTATTGGCAGACTCTATACATACAAATAACGTATTTTTTTTGATAAATGTCAAGAAATTTAGTAACTTTTTTGATAATGCAATAAAAATACTGTCAGATATGATATTTCGATATTTTGTTTTGTGTATTTAAGCGTAGATTCGTATGATTTCAGATTTAAAATGCTAAATTCTAAGTGGAGGGATGAGCGATAGACAAGGTATTTTGCTTATTTAGCGATATTAGAGGTTTAGTTATTATAAGTCTTATATTTACACATTATAGGGCGTTACTCTTTAATAAGTTTGTCTAAATGTCTGTCTGCTTTCATTTCTAAAGTTACCAGTTCTCCTTTATAAAAGATACTATTTATAATCCAAGGTATTGGCATTTTGTGTCCGTCTGATTTGCTTTGCAGATGATTTATTGTTACTGAAACATTCTTTTTTTTACCATATTCTCGTAATTTTTGGTCTATGTAAAAGTCTGTAAATGGACAAGAATTAGTATAATACGCAGTAATTCCTTTTTTATCAGGACATATTCCTGATTTAGCGCTTTCCATAATTTTAGGATAAGTTGCTTTTGAATTAGTTTTTAAGCCCCATAATTTGAAAAACGGCTTTGCTTCATCAATAATTTCAAATCCTTGATGTTTTAAGAACTTTGGGTCAGTCATAAATGGTCTTTTCTTATCACTTGAGATTGCAATAATTCCGTCCATTCCTTTTGCGTCATTTATGCATTGTTGCAAAAGTTCTTTTCCATTTCCTTGTCCTTTAAATTGACCTGATACCCAAAAACAATTTATAACCATAAAATTCTGTCCAACTAATGGTAGCCAAGAGTTCTCAATTGGAACATATTCAATAAAAACTTTTCCGCGAACATCTAATTTTCTAAAAGTGTAGCCATTTCTAAATTCAGTTTTTAACCATTCTTTTTTCTTTTGATAACCGTCTATACACTTTTTGTCACTAATTGCACAACAGATATGTTCATCTTGAATGTTTTTGTCTGTCAATTTTAATATTTCTATTTTTCCCATCTTATTTTTTATGTTTTAAAGCCCAGATAAAATATCCGTGAATAAATAAGAAAAATATATTTTCAAATTCATCGTAAACGAATAAACCAAATATTGCCCAAATAACGCCAATAATAGATATAAATATTGCAATTTTTCTTGCAGATTTTGAACCGTTAAATATTTTATAGGCAAAATAAAACTCTATTATTGCAATTGCTAATAAGGCAATACCCCAAGAAATAATTTCTTTGCTACTCATATTCTGTAAATAGGAATTGTCAATAAAATTTGCTTTCAACCACTTTGGCGCTACAAGATAAGTTGAACCAAAAAATGCAATTAAAATAGACGTTAATGAATAAAAAACCGAAACTATTTTAATGTGAATTGTTTTATTTATTTTCATATTCTGTTAGTTTATTGGAATAAATATTTCTGTAAGTATTTCTGATGCGTTCACTTTGTTGGGGTTGTTGAGATATTTCTCAAAGGGAATATTATCACGTAATTTGAAAGTGCTATTTGGCAACCAATCAAAATAAATAGAGTGATAAAGGTTATTCAACTCTGAATAACATCCTTTTAGTTTGAACACCGCAAATTTTCCTTTTTTGATTGTCTTTAAACCAAATTCACTATATGGCTCTATTATTTTATCGGAAGAAATACAAGCATAAAATCTGCACTTATCCGATTTTGTAATATTTGGATTATCAAAACTCAACCCTATATATTCAGTTTTAGGGCTTATTATGTTCTGTTCTTTACCAAACTCAATTAATTTACCCCACGCAACATCATAGTCCTTTTCCGAGCCATATTTACTGATAATACGGATATAGACTAACTCTTTTTTATCAATATTGATTATTTCAGGATTTAGATTTAAAGGTTTGAATTTGCTAATTGTAGATTTTGAAGAAAAGAATGTTTCAATATTTCTAAATGCTGTTGGTGAAATTCCGAAATGTTTTTTAAAAGCTTTTGATAAAGAATATGATGTTTGATAACCTACTTTTTCAGCAATTTCAGATAATGTTCTATTAGAAGTTTGAATAATTTGGGCAGATTTTTCAATTCGTTGTCGAGTTATATAACTTCCGATTGTTTCACCTATAAATGCTTTAAATAGGCGGTGAAAATGAAATTCCGAAATGTTTGAAATTCTTGCCAATGATTTTAAATTAATTGACTTTTTTAAATTGTCATTAATGTAATCAACCGTTTTATTAATTGATTTGTGATATTCATTATGAGTTATTTCTTTCATTCAATCTGTTTTACAAGACAAAAGTATAATTCATTTTTGATTTTTCACATATCCATTCTTGCTGTTTTTATTATGCCCTATAACGGCAGTTCGTAAAATTAGCACAAAATATTAAAAATAAAATCTTTAAAATTCAGTAAAATTTGGCAAATAGATGCCGATATAGGCATTTATATTTGGAAAATTAAAATCGAAAGTAGATATGCAAAAATAAAAAAGAGGCTTAAATCGGCTTAAAAAGAGGCTTATATGAGCCGGATGACCGTCATGTTTTTGTCCCCTAATGACAAAGTTGTAGTCATCCAAATTAATCCAATTGACAAATGCATCAATTAGCCGAGTGTTGTGCCAAGTGCATAATGTCGTATAAGTCGCAGGAATTTTTGAGTAGAACAAGGCACAAAATTTTTATCGTAACTTGTCCCGAATTCACTTTGGGACGAGTTACTGTTAAAATTTTTAACGAAGTTATACGCAAAAAGAACAAGACTTGGTGCGTAAGAATACGCTTGACACGGCACTATCTTCACTTTCCTTATCATTTTCTGAATCTAGACAGTAAACCTGCATTTGATTTCGTGGTATTCCTGTAATTGTTCTCATACCAAACTGTTATCAAGATGAAGAAGTGAAAACTAAATTTTTTATAATCAGTATATTGACAACAGTTTGTTATTGTATTTAAAGTATTGATTATTGTGCTGCAAGATACGAAATATCAATAATTCAACCAAATAATTATCATACTTTTTTCAAGAAAATTATTGTTTTTTTACCTATACCAACAATCTGCTCTAAATATTCTAAAATAATTGGCTTTTGTAGGTAACTTTATAGTCTGACGGTTAGCGACAGCGATGTGTCCAGCATTTGCAAGGCATGGACGCTGGCACAGTGTTTCATGCTATTTTCTTTTTATTCATTCTTTTTTATTCCAATCTCAGGATGTTGCTCATCATAGATTAATTTTTCTTTTTCTACTTTCCAACTGTCATAGCTCAAAAAGACATTGAAGCTTTCTAATTCCAAATTCTCATTGATGGCAAGATGCCCTAAGTATTCTTGATATTCTCTCCAACCGTTGTTTTCTAATTTGAAAAGTAAATGGTATTCTCCATCAGACTTGGAATAAGAAATGATTTCAATATTGTTGATTTTAGGAATATCAATTAGGTTGCTTATATTTATTACTTTTGCTTCTTCCTTTTTTCTCTCGAAAATTACTAAAATTGTATCCTGAACTGGTTCATGAAGCATTTTAAGCTCGACAGTTTTCGCTTCACTGTCACCCTTCATTTTCCATTTCATCCGAGTAAGGTTAAAATCCTCATTATTCCAAAATATCTCGTTGAAGTTTTCCATATCGCATGTAATTCTGTCAATCGTATCTTCTGGCGAACTCGGCACATAAAGTCTGACTTCTTTGTAATTTAAGTACGAGCCAGTTATGTCAATTATTTTTCCGATTCTATCATAACGATACCAACCGTCAATTCCTCCGTTTTTCCATTGAATCGCCCTCCATTCTTCACCACATCTTGCGGAATTATTATCGAACAGCATCATTGTGATTTTGTATTTTCCGTCTATCTCCCCATTTAAAAAATAACATTCCAACTATTCCAACACTTTTAATTACCATTGGATTTCTCATTAGTCGTATTGAGTTATTTTGAAATTCAGTTGAGTTTGTAAATAACCATATTCCTAATATTACAAATAAAATTGAGCCACCAATTCCTAAAAATAATTTGTTCTTACTTAACGATATTTCTATTCTATTACCCATTATTTACTTAAAATCTTAAAACTATCCATAATTTCACTTGCTAATTGAACATAATTATCAAATTCATCTATTTCTGCTGTAAATGTTAAAACAAATGCTTTGTTGTTAATAACCCAATAATATTGAATGAATTTCAAATCAAAAACGCCTTGTTCCCCTGTATAAATCATTTTATGGTATTCAAATCCTTTATCAGAAATTCTCTTGCTTTCAATTATTTTTCCATTAGTAACCAAAGTTTTAATTTGATTTTCCGAGATTTCCACATATTTGTTAAGTTCAATATTTGAACCCGTTAAATCTTGGATTATTAAATTTACATTTTCTCTAAATTTATCGGACGAATTTGAAAGTTTACTAAATAAAATAAACTTTGTTCCCATTTGTCCTGATTTATTTAATTCCCAATTGTCAGGATATTCAATTATATAATTGCTATCATTTACTGTTTTCCAATCGGCTTGTCCAAATACAAATATTGAATTTATAATTAGAAATGTAAATATTAAAATTTTTCTCATTTTTAGTGTCTATTTTTTAATGCAAGGTAACTTAAATATATCTGCAACAAAAATATATAAAATTCCTCAAAATGCCAAATACTTGTTTTTTTTTATTGTAAATATATTAATATAATAGCCATAAGACCTTTGTCTTATGTAATATAGGCCCCTTTAACTTGACACTTTTTGCGATGTTGTATTTGGGTCTTTCAGAACTTTATTGGCATACTCCTATTAAGTTCTTATGTTGGCAGCGAAGTAGATTTTCATACCTGTTATCGGTATTACTTTTCTTATTAGTCTGGCATCCCGCGTCGAAGTACCAAGATTTACGCTTGACTGTTTTAGCCATTGGATTCATCAGGGAAAAGTTTGTTTGGCGTGATTGATTTTTTTCAATTACTATGTGATGATACCAAACCGTTATCAAGATGAAGAAGTGAAAACTAAACTTTTTATAATCAGCCTATTGGTAACAGTTTGTTATTGTATTTAAAGTATTGATTATTATGCTGCAAGATACGAAATATCAATAATTCAACCAAATAATTGCCATACTTTTTTCAAGAAAATTATTGTTTTTTTACCTATACCAACAATCTGCGCTAAATAATCTAAAATAATTGGCTTTTGTAGGTAACTTTATAGTCTGAAGGTTTGAATATGCTGGCATTTTGAAACGATTATTTTTCAGGCTACGATAATGTTTATTATGTGTATTAACTTCCATGTTTACTACTAATTGCGGCATGCAGTAAATTTTTTGTTGGCAGCTGGGCTTATTTATTCAGTCTAAAAATTAAATGATATATCACTTTTTCTCTCCCAAAATACATATGTGTTGATTTATAATATTTGTAATCAGTATCCTTGTGCGGAATTTCTTCCCAAGAAACAAAATTCAATTCTGAACTCGATATTAAGTTTTCATACTTCTGAACGATGTCCCCTCTCTTTCCTCTTGACAACTTATTTATCATAAAAACATATCCTGACTTATCAAATTCAGTCATATAATTAGTTAGCTGGTCTATGATTTTATTCTTGTCATCATTCCACCAACCTTTGAATTCAATTATCTTTTTCCCAATTATATTATCTTCAATTTTCAAATCAATTCTTCTATTCCCTTTTTCCGGTTCAATATTTACAAAGTCATATTTTGCTTTAAACCACGCAAAAAACCAATCTCTAAATTCATGCTCATTTTTAAGATTAGGATTCTCTCTAAGAGTTTTGATGCAATTGGCTTTAATATCCATCTCATACAAACATTCTACGCCGTATATGAAATGTTCAATAAACTCATTTTCCGAGGTTTCTTTTTCTTTTTTAAAGTACTTTTCAAATCTTGAACTATGACTTAATATTATGTACCAAGCTTTATAAAAATATCCCTGTTCTTTACCTGCTTCAAACCAACCAGAAAGGATATGCTTATTTCCTCCATATGACTCTGGATAACCTGAGCCTTTAAAGAGACTACCTGTTGCAAAATCAAAAATAGTACGAGAATAATCCGTATTATCGTCAAATAAAATTGACTTAGTTTTTACTATATCATTTTCAAAATTGTCATGTCCAATTTTAAAACCTTTTGAATACTCTTTAAGGTAAAAATTGATTTCTTCTTTGTCAATTTGTTTTTTTGTAAAATAACCATCCTGAATTTTGACTTCAAGCAATTCATAATGATGCTTTAACGGATATGAATCAAACACACAATATTGAAAAGGATTATTAAACCAATTTAGTCTTCCAACATAGGAATCACTTATTTTATCACGAGTTGCAGGCTGTGGAGTCAAATTATAATAAGCATCCAATATTGACTCATCAATATTTAGATTCTGCATTAATTTTCCTATGTACGGTATTATAGTTTCCATCTTTTTTGCCTTGCTGCCTAACGGCAGTTAGTAAAATTAGCACAAAATATTAAATATTAAAAATAAAATCTTTAAAATTCAGTAAATTTGGCAAATAGATGCCGATATAGGCATTTATATTTGGAAAATTAAAATCGAAAGTAGATATGCAAAAATAAAAAAGAGGCTTAAATCGGCTTAAAAAGAGGCTTATATGAGCAAAAAATAGAGATTTGGCTTTATTTAGTGTCTGTCTATAAAGTCATTAAAATTTAAAAATATTTTTTGAAGCAGAAAAAGTGAAAAATAAACTTTTTATAATCAGTTTCTTGATGGCGGTTTGGTATTAATACAAAAATATACATTTTTTCATCTCAAAAGCACTCTATCTGTGTAGTTACTTACTTTATTCAAATTACTGATGCTAAGGCATCACTAATCCTCAGAAAGATAAAAATCTCATCAAAAACCTTTATTTTTCCAAAATCAAGCACTTTATAGACAGACTCTAAATACAGAACAACTGACCCGTAAAAATAATAATTTTAATAACATCTTGAACATGAATGATATAAAAAATTCAATTGATTTTATAGTGTGAATTAGAGATGACCCAAAAATTTAATAATCTACTCT
>JALSPW010000173.1 GCA_026985735.1 Saprospiraceae bacterium | reverse complement strand
AGACTATTATAAATTTTGTTTTGAAGTTCATTCAAATCAATTCCGAAATCCAATAGATTGGATGCAGTCATGAATGTCTTGGAAGTTGTACTATATTTGAATGATCCTGTGTCGGTAATTATTCCTGTCATTATGCACTCTGCAATATCCCTATCGGTATATTTATTATTATCTAGATATTTAAAAAAATCATAAATGAGTTCTGAAGTCGAACTGGATTTTATATCACTTAATACATAATCTGCAAATGGTTCGGGATCAATATGATGATCAATATGAATTTTTATGGCGTTGCTATCCAAAACCAATTCTCCCATTTTATCAATTCTGTCTAAGCCGCTAAAATCAAGAAAAAAGATGACTTCTACATTTTTTATAATATCCTCAACTTTTTTCTTTTCCAAATCAAAAATCAAAATATCATCAGTCTTTGGTAAAAAAGTATAAATTGAAGGAAATTCACTTGGGAAAATTATTCTTGCAGTATGTCCTGATTTTTCCAAATACAACTTTAATGCAGTTGATGATCCAATAGCATCTCCATCTGGATTTCTGTGTGAAAATATTGCAATATCTCTTGGAAATGATAATATTTTTCTTATTTCATTTATACCTTCCATCAAGTTTGAATTTTATTAAGGAGGCAAAGGTAAGAAAACTTTAATTAGTGTCTGTCTATAAAGTGCTTGAATTTTTATAAATTATGATTTTTGATGAAAGTAATGAAAAAATATCGTTTTTTAGCTAAAATGGTTATACCTGTGTTGCTACATAAAATCGAGAAAAGATTGTTTTTAAATTTTAATGATTTTTAAGTTAAATTTTTTTTTAATGAAAATTAATTGTAATTTTGCGCTCTGTGAGGGGCATACAGCCAGCTCCTTCTGAATCCCCCCAGGGCAGAAATGCAGCAAGGGTAGGAAGTTGAGCGGTTTGGTGTGTTTCCTCACTTTTTTGTATGTATTTCTTTTGTTCGAACACACAATCTCAGAAATTGCCTTATTTTTAATTTATGATAACTATTGATATAATATCTGCTGTTCCCGATTTGTTGGATAGTCCTTTAAATCATTCTATCGTTAAGAGGGCAAAAGATAAGGCTTTGGTTGAAATCAATATAATTAACCTTAGGAATTATGCTTTGAATAAGTATGGTCAGATTGACGATGCTCCTTATGGGGGAGGTGCAGGTATGGTATTAATGGTTGAACCTTTGTACAATTGTATTACCGAACTTCAGAAAAATAAAAAATATAATCAAATTATTTTCCTCACTCCTGATGGTGAAACTTATAATCAAAAAACTGCTAATTATCTTTCAATACAGGAAAATTTACTATTGATATGCGGCCACTATAAAGGAATAGATGATAGAATTAGGGAGAATTTTGTGACAATGGAAATTTCTATAGGTGATTATGTGTTATCAGGTGGCGAATTAGCTGCTGCAATATTAGTGGATTCTATCGTTAGATTAGTTCCAGGTGTTCTTAATGATGCCGAGTCAGCATTGAATGATTCCTTTCAGGATAATTTATTAGCTCCACCTGAATATACAAGACCTTCAGAATTTAAAGGTTGGAAAGTGCCGGATATTCTTTTGTCCGGGCATGATTCGAAAATCAAGGAATGGAGGTTTGAGCAAAGTCTTCAAAGAACGAAAAATAGACGTCCTGATTTGCTAGAAGATTAAGATTTTGAAATTAAACCAAATTTATAGGCAGCGCCATAGTTATTATCTTCTTTTCATTATTAATTTCCATTATCAATTCATCAACAAGAGGGATTAGCTTTTCTTGATTATCTTTATAAATAATAGCCATTTGCTGCTGGGGATATTGTTCGATTCTTAATATTTTATAACTGCGATTGGAATTAATATCCAATATATGATATTTAGATAAATCAGCAGTAGCATCGCCTTCCGTTTGTTCTAAAGGATTGCTAAGGTCAGTATCTCTTAAAAATAATTTCAATCCGTTATATTTTTTTATCTCTTCCGGTCCTGAAAATTCTTCAAATTTAATATAAAGCAATTCTCCGTCAGAATCATTATATTCTACAAAAAACGGAACTTTCAGACCATTTGTTTCTATGAAAATAGCTTTTGCTTTTACTAAATCATCTTTGAAACGATCTTTAATAACTGCCAATAATTCCCCGTTAGTTCTGAAAGGTTTTAGTATTTCTCCAACTTCTATATAAGTAAACATCTAAAATTATTGCTTCGTAAAACTTATTAATTTTTGAGTTAAAATAAACCCTTCTTCTGCTTTTTCTTCCCAGGATAGATTCGGTTGATCAATTTTTTGAGTATTTAAAATAATCATATTTTTATAAATTAAACCGGTGCCCTTAGCGTACTTCTCAATTGAATATCGTTTTTGAATAGAATTTTCATAGTCCACCTGAACAATAGTTGCAACATTTTCGTAATGATTCTCTCCAATATCTTCAGCTTGATCGGTAGAAGTATATCTATATGTCCAGTTATCATACATTTTTATCGGCTCTCCGGCAATATTGATTATCGTATTTTCTGCATCAAAATATTCATTTCCATCCCAGGAAATATCCTTTTTTATGGGGAAAACCAATTTTATAAATTTTAAATTGTCTTCGACTCTTATAGCTTGTTTGTTATCTCCATAAGCAGCCCATGTGTCACTTATATTCCATCCGGTTGAAGATTTATTATATCGTTTTATAATAAAATTAGTAGCCCCGAGATTATCTTCATAATATCCTGATACCACTTCTTTAACAATATTCTTTATTGTATCAATTTTTGAACCTTTATTATCATATATAATTGAATCTACTTCATATATCCATGTGTTACCGACTTCCAGTGGGAAATATTCCGAACCGGAATAATTCTTGGTATATGGATCTGTTTTTTCAAGACAGGAATTTGAAATGAAAACTACTGTAAATAATAATATTAAAAATAAATACTTCATAATATGGCGTTTTAATGTTAGAATAAATTAAATATCAACTAAATAAGAATCCTGAATAGTTATTATCATCTTTTTGATAAAACGAAAATAATATTAAAATATGATATAATATGATGTTTTTTAAAAACTTTCTTTGATAATTCCTCCTCCAATAACATCATTTCCTTCATAAAAAACAGCTGATTGACCAGGTGCAATTCCTTGAATATTTGCTTCAAAAGCAATTTCATACGTGGAGTCATCAGATTTTGATATGATGCTTTCTATAGCCTGGCTTTTGTACCTTACCATTGTGGAAACTTGCAAGGTCCCCTGTATTTCAGCATATTTCATCATATTGATTTCATTTACGAATAAACCGTTTTTGTTTAGTTTTTCTCTTTCACCTATAACTACAGTATTCGTTTTATAATCAATGGAAACTACATATACAGGTTTACCCAATGCTATCCCAAGCCCTTTTCTTTGACCTATTGTATAATTCATATATCCATTGTGTTTCCCAAGGAAATTACCTTCCGTATCTACAAAATCTCCACCTTTGTATTTTTCTTCCAGATCAGGAATCCTTTCTTTCAGAAACAACCGGTAATCATTGTCGGGAACAAAACAAATATCGAAATTTTCCTGTTTATGAGCTATTTCAGTATGTCCTCTTGTAAATGCAATACTTCTGACTTCAGGTTTTGTCAATTGCCCAAGTGGAAAAATTGTTCTTGAAAGCGTCTTTTGATCCAATGCCCACAGAAAATAGGTCTGATCTTTTAATTTATCTTTGCCTCTTGTTAAATAATATCTACCATTTTTTTTATTAACATTTGCATAATGACCGGTAGCTATTTTTTCACAATCGAAAATATCGGCTTGATGAATCATTTCACCCCATTTGATATCAGAATTGCATTTTATACAAGGATTCGGCGTTCTTCCAGACATATATTCATTTACGAATTTATCAATAACCTTATGCTGAAATTCATTCTTCACATCTATGATATAGTGTTTGAAACCTATGAAATCTGCAATTTCCTTTGCTCCCATTATTGACTCAATACTGCAACATGGGTTTTTAACTCTTTCTCCGGTATAGTTATAATCCAGTATGTTTAATGTGATACCGATAACTTCATACCCTTGTTCATGCAACAATAAAGCGGTTACGGTACTATCCACCCCGCCACTCATTCCAACAAGTATTTTTCCGTGTTTGCTCATTATTATTAAAAAATATCTGCGGTAACTTCAAGCACTGTGTATATATTGACCTTTACACTGTGTAGCAAAACTTTTCTTGATGTCGCTCTCACTCTTAAATTGAATTTATCCTTTTTTATATATTCCGATAAATCCTTATCTTTTTTAACCTCCAAATCCAATTCATTGCCAATATCATCCGGAATATCATGCTTTTCAGCAATTTTTATCTCTTCAAGACCTTCAGCTTTTATAAAAACCTCAATGTCTTTTAAAAAATTAAAACTTTGATCTTGAGGATCCAATGCTTTAATAGTCAATTCCTTTAATTTTGCAGTATTCAGATATTCCTTCTTTGAATTTAAAGATTCCAGTTTGTTGTTTATATTTGTTGGTATTGCAGGAATCGGTATTTCAATGGGAAGATCTATACCGATTATTGAAGGGATAGTAGCCTCCGAATTAAAATCCAAATCGAAAGCAATCTTTTCATCTAAATGACATGAACTGATAAATATGAAAATATTTATAATTATAAAAAATCTAATAAATCTCATAACTTCATTTATTTTAATCTATTAAACAGTTATTGTAGGTAAAAGTTTTAATTTTTAAATTATAAAAATAAGAATTTCTTGAACAATTATTGAAGATAGTTGTTATTAAATAGTAATCATTATTAATTAATAATATTTTTTATGGAGTTAAATGATATTAATAAAATATTAAAGGATAAAAACCTAAAGGTTACTCCGCAGCGTGTTGCGGTAATGAAAGTCTTGATGAACAATCGGGATCATCCAAGTGCTGAAAAACTTATAAAACTGATATTAAAAGATCATCCATATATATCTATAGGTACAATTTACAATATTCTTGATGTTTTTGTAAAAAAAAGAATTGTTGTAAAAATACAAACGGAGAATAATATAATGCGATATGATCCTGTAGTTAAAGCTCATCATCATATTTATTTGGGGAATAATGGAGAGATTTTAGATTATTTTGATGACGAATTGACTGAATTGGTAAAAGATTATTTATCGAAAAAAAATGAATTGGATTCTATAGAAATAAATGATGTTAAAATTAATTTATTAGGAAAAAGGATTAATAGCAATAATTGATGACGAACAATATAAATCGTTTTTATTATTTTAAATATTTATCATTAAATAAAAATTAAACACATGAAATTAAACTTAATTGGAATAGATACAAAAAAAAGCAAAAAACTGGCATTGATGCTTAATGACTTGCTTGCTAATTATTCGGTATTTTACCAAAATACACGAGGATATCACTGGAATATAAAAGGTGAGAAATTTTTTGAATTACATCTTAAATTTGAAGAATTGTACAATGATTTATTTGAAAAAATAGATGAAATTGCCGAAAGGATTCTTACTCTTGGAGGAGAGCCTGATTATAGATTCAGTAATTATTTGAAGTTGTCCGAGATTCATGAAAGTAAAGAAGTATCGGATGGCAATAAAAGTGTGAAGGAAATTTTAAAGTCTTTTCATATTTTGCTTGTAAAACAAAGAGAGATTTTAGATTTATCCGGTAATATTAACGATGAAGGCACAAATGCATTAATGAGTGATTACATTAGAGAGCAGGAAAAACTTGTTTGGATGTATTCTGCTTTTTTACACAAATAGCATTTTAAAGAATAGGTATTATTATTATCAATTTTACTTTGAAAAATTGAAAAATGGCATAATAGTACATTTTAAAAATTATTAAATAAAAAAATTAAAAATTATGGAAAATTTAAATGAAAAAAAAGGTATTCCTTTATTGGGAGATAATTTCCCGGAAATGAAAGTTCAAACTACTCATGGTCAAGTTAATTTGCCTGGTGATTATAAGGGTAAATGGTTTGTTTTATTTAGCCATCCGGCTGATTTTACACCTGTTTGTACGACAGAATTTGTTGCTTTTCAACAGAGATATGACAAATTTAGAGCATTGAATTGCGAATTAATCGGATTGAGTGTTGACCAGGTTTTTGCTCATATTAAATGGGAAGAATGGATTAAAGAAAATATGGATGTTAAAATAGAATTTCCTATTATTGCAGATACAGGAAAAGTTGCCGAAACCCTTGGTTTGATTCATCCCGGTAAAGGGACTAATACTGTTAGAGCGGTATTTGTAGTAGATCCAAAAGGAAAAATCAGGATAATGTTGTATTATCCTCAGGAATTGGGTAGAAATATGGATGAAATTTTAAGAATTGTTGAAGGGATGCAAGTATCGGATGAAGAAGGTGTTGCAATGCCGGCAAATTGGCCTGCAAATGAGATTTTGGGCGATCGGGTGATTATACCACCTGCTACAAGTGTTAAAATGGCTAATGAAAGATTGGAAAAAGCAGAAAAAGGTGAATTTAAATGTTATGATTGGTGGTTATGCCATAAAGAAAGGTAAAAAGTTTTAACATCATTTTTTGCCGGGGGATTTGTAAATCTACTTTTTCCCCGGCTTTTTAAATTATTTTATTTGTAAAAATACTACGTTAATATGTGTTTATGAGAATAATAATTTTTCTTTTATTTACTGTTTTAATGTCTTGCTCGGCAGGAAAGAATAAAACTTTAACTATGGATGATGGTAATAAAAAAGTGAAAATCAATAAGTCTAAAAAAGAATGGAAATCTATTTTGACTGAACATCAATATTATGTGATGATTGATAAAGGTACAGAAAAACCTTATACCGGAGAGTATTGGAATGTCTTCAAAGAAGGTGTGTACAAATGTGCCGCTTGTGGAGAGCCTCTATTTGATTCGGATACAAAATTTGATGCTCATTGTGGTTGGCCCAGTTTTTATGATGCATTGGATACTTCTAAAATTAAGACTGCTGTCGATTATAAGCTGGGATACAAAAGGATAGAAATTATGTGTGCAAAATGCGGTGCTCATCTCGGACATGTTTTTCCCGATGGTCCAAATCCTACGGGTTTGAGATATTGTGTTAATTCTGCTTCTATTAAACTGGAAGAAAAATAGTGGTTTAATATGCTTTACCTGCTATAACTCATTTTAATATATGGCAGCACTCATATATCCGACAACTCTTTCTGTATCTTTGGATGCATCAGCACTTGTTCTGTAATCTAAAAGCTTGGTTTTCAGATTAAAATCAATAGATGCTTTTATGATAGCTTTAATTCCCGTTAATCCGCATGCTTCACAATCGGAGTTCAGAATTGCAAGATTTTTATTGACAACACCTGTTAAGCAATTTTGGTCTATTGCTTCAGCTGTTTCCAAATTATGGAAATGACTTAGATCAGATGAGATTACTATAGCATTATCAGGATCTTTAAGTATAAATTTGATGATTTGCAACAATTTACTATCATGTAAATTTCCGTATATCATTTCGATAATTTCGGCTTTTGGTATATATTTTTTTATAAATGGCATTTGAGTTTCTGTACTGTGCTCTAAAAAATGAGCCTGTGTATCAAAACTAAATTCAAATTTATCTTCAATGGTTTGTATATATTTCAAGTCAATGTCCAAGTATCCGTATGGAGTTTCGTATTTATCAAACTTACTTATACTTATTCCTTTTATATAGACATGATGTGAGGGGCCTATGACTATAATCCTTTTTGCTTTTGTATTTGCCAAAACTCTGTAAGCAATATTTGCCGTAAATCCACTAAATATATATCCTGCATGCGGGCTGATTATAGCTCCGGGAATAATATTCAAAATAGAATTATCCTTAAGATTATTATCGATAATGTTGTTCCAATAACCTATCATTTCATCAAATTGTGCGGGATCAGCAGGATAAAATCGTCCTTTGTTTACGGCACGTCTTATTTTATTCATTTATTTTGTATTTTGTGCAAAATTACTAAAATAAATCTTGAAAATCAATACTATATCTTTGAATCTTTCAATATTTATCTCTATACTCTTTAGTTATCCTTCAAACTCATATTGACAAAAGGAATTCTAACGTATCTACACCGTCAGCATATTCATCAAGAGCCGGAATCTGTGTCTTTCCAAAAGCTACCTCTCTGTCAAAAAAAATTCCTTTTCCTGATTTCGAAGCAACAACCTGTATCAATTCATTATCTGCATTTAATCTGTTTTTTACTTCATCAATATTATTATATTCTTCAAAATGTACACTAGCTATTCTGGATAAATAACTTATGTCTTCTTTTAAAAATATAACATCATTTTGGTAGATTTTATCTTTGTTCAATAGTGAAATAGCCAGGTTGTAATCATAATTATTCATATATTTATTATGTTCTTTCAAATATTGGTGCTCGTTTAATATTTTCAGTAACGGATTAAAATCATAATTCTTGGGCACATAGATTTTAGAGATATTTCTACAACCTAATCCGAAATAATCCAATATATCTTGCGAAAGTGCTCTTAAATCATCATCATTTTCATTTCCTGTTAATACGGCCACTCCGTTTCTGTTTTTGCGTATTAAATTTGGATATTTCCCGAAATAATATTCAAAATACCTGAATGAGTTGTTGCTCCCTGTTGCTATTATAGCATCTATATCATTTAATCTTTCTTCGATTTTTATATGATTTTTTATTTCGGAATTGATATCATACAATAGATCTATAACATATTTCATTAAAACGGTATCTTTGCCGGACAATTTTATTTTAGCTGTATTGCCGGAAATAAACACTGATAGGAGATCATGGAAACCTACTAAAGGAATATTGCCAGCCATAATGATGCCGATATTTTTAAGTTTTGGATTATTTGGTAAGGTATATTGAGATACCCAGTTTTTAATTTTATCTTTATTTAGGAATTCGTCTTTGATAGCATTAACAGCTTTGTCTGTATTTTTCTCGGTAAACCATTTGTTATATAGAAAGGCGTTTTCTCTTGCATTAATATAGTTTCCGGAATCCAAATCCATAGATTTTTCCAATTTAATAAGAGCTTCTATTCTATCATCTAAATTCATAAAATATAAAGTTTTTACAAAATTAATTCAATTTTTAGAATAAGGGTGGTTTCAGAGAATATAAAAATAATATCTTTGTGCAATCATTTAATTTAATGACCCTAGTAATAAAAATAAATGCAATATATAATAAAATATGCCGGTGAGATTAGCACAAAACAATCACGTACTAAGTGGGGTATGATAAACATGTTGTATTCCAATATTGTGAAAGCTGTTAAATTTCACGGATTGTCTATTTCAGAAGGAAAGGTTTATTGGGATTTTCTTTACTTAGATATCAAAGAAGATGCTGTTTATATTTTAAAAAATATTCCCGGTATTCAGTATTTTGCAGAAGTGACGGTGTTGGATAGCTATGATAAAAACACGATTATTGAACAAGGATTTAATCTTTTCAAAAATAAGATAAAAGGTAAAAAATTTGCTGTTAGATGCAGAAATAAACTAACAAAAAATAAAACTTTCAGGTCAAAAGATTTGGAAATTGAATTGGGAGATAAATTATTTGTATATTCATCCGGAGTAGATTTAAAACATGCGGATGTTTTTTGTCATGTTGAGATTAGAGATAAAGGAACATTTTTATATTCCGAAAAAATTCAGGGTTTAACCGGATTTCCTGTTGGGAATACCGGTAAAGGAATTATGATGTTTAGCGGGGGCATTGATTCACCGGTGGCTGCATATAAGGCTATAAGAATCGGGATAAAACCGGTATTTGTGTATTTTGATCTTGGAGGGAATGAGCAAAAGAAAAATACTTATGACATATTTCGTTTTATTTATAATAAATATCTTGCCGGACTGGAGATTAAGTTTATTGAAATTCCTTTTTTAGAAACTATAGAATATATTAGAACATTGCCTCATAAATATCAAAATTTGTTATTGAAATATTTTTTTTATAATATTTCCGATAAATTGGCATATAGATATAAAGCGAATGCAGTAATTACCGGCGAAGCTTTGGGACAGGTATCCACTCAAACAATACAAAATCTTACGTTGTTGGATAAGTATGTTTATCATTCCGTGTTTCGTCCGACTTTGTTTTTATCTAAACTTGAAATAATTGATATTGCGGAAGAAATCGGAACTTTTGATATGTCCTATAAAGGTAAAGAATTTTGTGCCATTGCGACCAAAAATGTTGTTACAGGGGGCAGAAAAGATATTTTCGATAATATTATAAAGGATATTCCTTTGCAGCAAATTCTTCATTCTCTTGTGAAAGATATTAAAATAATGGGAATTGACGATTTTGATGAATCAAATACTGATAATAACGAGATCAGTAGTATTGATAATGCAGATAGAATATTGGTTAATTTAGGTTCAAAACTGTCAAAAACCAAACAAGAAATTGCTATTGACTTGGATAAAGCTTTATTGGAATTTGAGAAATGGGACAAAACCA
>JALSPW010000172.1 GCA_026985735.1 Saprospiraceae bacterium | reverse complement strand
GGAATTAGGACCGGCATTGGAAGACGGGGATACTATTGCAGTGGCTGATATTTTGGCAAAACTTTTTGACGGAGGTAGTTATCACTCTTGTGGATATCCATTGAAATACAGTTTTAGCCTTGATGTAACGGATACAATACTGTATTTGGATTGTTCCTGGATTCGCCAGGAAGAACATGATATCACATTGTTTGTGACTGATACATTTGGAAATGTTGACTATTGTAATACTCATCTTACCGTTCAGGATAATTATTATATTTGCAATCCTTTTGACAGGTGCATAAGTTATCCTTTGGATTCTGTTGTTGTAGAATCCTGTAATCCTGATTTGGATCCCGGTCATGGAATAATGGATAGTTTAATAGTTGATAATTCATGCGGATGTGATGATTTTGATATTGATTATACGGATACGGATGTTAGTGATGCAAATACTACATGTCAAACTATAAAGAGAGAGTGGAGTGTTGACTTCAATTGCACAGATTTGGATACTATAATATATTTTGTTCAAACAATAACCGTAAAAAATCATGAAGCACCTGCTTTGACATGCGCAAATGATATTACAGTGGATGCTTCTGCATCATGCGATTCTTATGTGTCAATTCCTATACCAACTTATAATGATAGCGGATGTAATACCGGTTTGGTGATCACTCATAATTCTCCTTATGCTGACAATCAAGGAGCTAACGCCAGTGGCACATATCCCGGAGGTATTAATATGGTAACATTTACTTTGACTGATGATTGCGGCAATAATTCACAATGCAGTTTGAATGTTATAGTGCAAGATGTTTCCGCTCCTTTATGTATATCAAATGATACAACAGTTGCTTTGGGAGCTGATGGTACGGTGATTATTGACGGAAGTTATGTTGCATCGGGATCGTCAGATAATTGCGGTATATTATCAATAACCGTAAATCCCAATAGTTTTGATTGCGGTGATATAGGAGGCAACAACGTAAATATAACTATTTCGGATAATAGTGGTAATCAAAGTAATTGTACAGCTGTAGTGACTATTATTGATACATTGACTCAATTGTGTAATGCACGGGATGCAACAATTTATCTTGATGAAAACGGAGAAGTGATTTTGAATCCACAGGATATTTATGCGGGTTCAGGAGGTTGTGGTGGTTCAAGTGATGTTTCTTTAGTGGCAGAACCTGATACATTTTATTGTGATGATATTGGAGAAAATACAGTTCAGCTTATAGTCACTGATAATACAACAGGTTTGAGTGATACTTGTGATGCGATAGTTACAGTATTGGATACTATTGCTCCTCAGTGTTTGGTTCATAACACAACGGTTTATTTGAATGATAATGGAAATATAACTATTGATTTTTCGGATATAGACAATGGCAGTAATGATCAATGCGGTGTTATTTCAAGTATAGATTTGAGTGATTCTTCATTTGATTGTAATGATACGGGAAATGCTCAAACAGTTGTAGTTACTTTGACTGATCCGAGCAATAATACTTCAACATGCGAAGCGGAAATAACCGTTTTAGATACAATCGCACCGCTTTGTCAGGCAATTGATACGATTTTATATTTGGATTCTGACGGGACTGCTTCTTTAACAGGAAATGATATAGGATCCTCTTCGACAGACAATTGTGGAATATCCTCAATAAGCGTGGAACCTGATACTTTTAATTGTGATGATTTAGGAGATAATAATGTTACTGTGACAGTAACTGATAATAGCGGTAATCAAAGTACATGTGAGGCGATAGTGACTGTAGTAGATACTATTACCCAATTGTGTAATGCTCAGGATGCAACAATTTATCTAGATGAAAACGGAGAAGTGATTTTGAATCCACAGGATATATATGCTGGGTCAGGAGGTTGTGGTGGTTCAAGTGATGTTTCTTTAGTGGCAGAACCGGATACATTTTATTGTGATGATATAGGAGAAAATACAGTTCAGCTTATAGTTACGGATAATACGACAGGTGAAAGCGATACTTGCGAGGCAATAGTAACGGTATTGGATACCATTGCTCCTCTGTGTATGGTTCATGATACGACGGTTTATTTAGATGACAATGGAAATGCAACAATTGATTTTGCAGATATAGACAATGGAAGTACTGATCAATGCGGTGTTATTTCGAGTATAGATTTAAGTGATTCTACATTTGATTGTAATAATACGGGAAATGCTCAAACAGTTGTAGTGACTTTGACTGATCCGAGCAATAATACTTCGACTTGTGAAGCGGAAATTACCGTTTTGGATACAATTGCACCGGTTTGTCAATCTGTTGATACCATTACTGTTTATTTGGATGAGAACGGTATGGCGGTAATAATAGGGGCTGATGTGGACGCGGGGTCATCAGATAATTGCGGTATAGATAATATTACGGTGGAACCTGATACGTTTATGTGTTCGGATGTTGGAGAAAAAAATATTGATATTACAGTTACAGATAATAGCAACAATCAAAGTTTTTGTACATCCATAGCAATAGTCTTGGATACGGTGACGCAACTTTGTATGGCTCATGATACTATTTTATATCTTGATGAAAATGGTTTCGGTGTATTGGATCCTTACGATATTTATTCGGGAGACGGTGGTTGTGGAGGTTCTGATGACATAACATTAATTGCTGATCCGGATACATTTAGTTGTGATGATATAGGAGAGAATTTTGTACAACTTATTGTAATAGATAATGTAACGGGAAACACTGACACTTGTGGTGCGGTTGTGACTGTTATAGATACGATAGCTCCTGTATGCCTGGTTCATGATACCGATGTGTATCTAGATGAGAATGGAAGTGCACATATTGTTTTTGGAGATATTGATAATGGTAGCTATGATCCATGCGGTATTATAGTGGATACCTTGTTGAGTGACGATACATTTGATTGTACACAGACGGATACGGTTCAGGTTGTAACTGTAACATTAACGGATAATAGTAATAACACTTCTATATGTCAGGCTGGTATTACCGTACTTGATACTATAGCTCCTCAATGTGAAGCAGTCGATACTTTGTTGGTATATCTTGATACTACGGGAATGGTTGTTATAAATGGTCAAAATGTTGATAATGGAAGTAGCGATCAATGTGGATATATCAGTCTGGAAGTTGAGCCGGATACATTTTATTGTAATGACGCGAGTATTCCGGTTGAGTTTACTTTGACTGTGACTGATAATAGCGGCAATACAAGTCAATGTACAGGAATAGCAATACCGTTGGATACGATACCACCTACAATTATTTGCCCTGTAGATACGACCATTTCTTGTACTGATGTTCCTGAAGAACAGTATTATATTGATGAGTTCGGTGAACCGGTCATTTATGATAATTGCTCCCAGGGAGGAGATTACACCGAAACAGATGTGAAAAGTATTGATAATTGCGGAGCGGGATTTATAGCAAGAAACTTTCAAGTATCTGACCCAAGTGGTAATACTTCAATGTGTACGCAATTGATTACAATTGAATCAACCGATAATTTCGGAGAAGAAGATATTACATGGCCGGCAGATACGGTTTATGTTGAAAATTGTTACTCTACAGATCCTGATTCTATTAATAGTTTTCCTGTTATAGATTACAGCGATGCCGAATGTTCGGATATTACGACTGATTATGAAGATACCAATTTGACTCCCGGAGGTAGTTGTAATGATACTATACAACGGGTTTGGACGATAGTGGATTCATGTCAATACGATATGGATTCAAATACCGGTATTTATATAGATACACAGATAATTATAGTTTTTGATACTCTGGCACCGTTAATATATGCACCTAATGATACTTTAATCGAGGTTACAAATGATGAATGTCAAAATGTATTTGTAAATCTTTATGGATATGTGGTGGATTGTGATCCTAATGTTGTGGTCAGTAATGATTCACCTTATGCAGATGATCCTAATAGTGCGGATGCTTCAGGGTATTATCCCGGAGGCGTATGGGATATTACAATTACGGCAACGGACCAATGTGGAAATTCTTCAACATATACATACAATCTCCAGGTTGAGTTTCCAAGTTATTGTGTAAAAGGATTTTTCTATATTCAAGAAGGAGATAGTGTAGTAGTCTATGTAGATGATGTGACGACAGGAGTACCTGATTGTGCCGATATGTCATTTTCAAATTCCGATCCCGCACTGGACAGCATTGTGTTTTATTGTCCGGATGTAGATGAAAATCATTTAACTCCCGTGTACAAATTTGATCAAAATGGAGTTTTAATTGATTCCTGCATATCGGATATTAAAATTGAAGACCCAAATGGATTCTGTAGCGGTAATTTGGTTTCGGGGCTTAAAGGGGTTATTATGACGGAATATGATGAAGGTGTTGAAAATGCAGAAGTACAATTATCCGGTGATGATTTAAACCAAAAGACGACTAATGTTGCAGGAAGATTTGAGTTTATGCCCCTTAATGACTTTGGATATTATTCAGTTAAACCTGTGAAAAACGATGATGTTTTAAATGGTGTAAGTACAGTGGATATTATTAATATACAAAAACATATTCTCGGTATTTCCAAATTGAATTCTCCTTATAAAATTATATCTGCAGATATAGATAATAACAATAAGATTTCAGCATCGGATATTCTCCACTTAAGAAAAATAATATTGGGAGATGAACTTGGTTTTGCCAATAATAATAGCTGGAAGTTTATTGATGCTTCTTATGTTTTTGAAAACAGCGATAATCCGCTTTATGAAAATTATCCTCAAGAGATAGTTATTGAAAATTTGGATAAAATCAAAAAGCTGGAATTTGTGGGTGTGAAAATTGGTGATGTCAATAATTCAGCTTGGGCTAACTCAAAAATGGATTTGGAAAACAGAAATGCAGAAAATACAGAGTTGTATTCTGAGGATAGATTTGTGAAAAGCGGTGAAGATATCATTATAAAAATCCTTACCTCTGAAGATATTGATATTGAGGGTGTTCAATTTACATTAGGTTTTAATACCGATTATCTTGAATATTCGGGGTTTGAAAATGAACTTCTTGATTTGAATCAAAATAATTTAGGTATTAAACATTTGGATGAAGGATTATTAACTGTTAGTTGGAATAACACTTCAGGATTGGAAATAGCAAAAGACGGCAAATTGTTTTCATTCCGTTTTAAAGTAAGTAAAAGCGGTTTTCTATCGGATTTAGTAGAGATAAATAATAAAATAACTTCTGCCATAATTATTGATGATAAAGAAAATGAGAAAGGAGTTTTATTAAAATTCAGGAAAGAAGGTTCGGAAGACTTTGTATTATATCAAAATGAACCTAATCCATGGTCTTTCAGTACTAATTTTAAATTTGAACTACCTGAATCCGGTGATGTGAAAATTACTATTACAAATGGATATAGTGCAATGTTGTATTCTTCAATAATAAAGGGCAAAGCCGGTAAGAATATTTTCAGTATAGATAAAAACAAGATAAATTATTCGGGGCTATTGTTTGTCGATTTTGAATATAAAGGTAAGCATCAAGTGAAGAAAATGATTAAAATATATTAGAGGCTGTAGAAGTTATGATAAATTTAAATTGATCTTGGTTAGGGGTGTATTGTTATATGCACCCCTTTTTTATCAATATTTTTTTAAATAGAGCCACTATTACTTAAAGATTTTTGATTTTTTTTTAATACAAAAACATATATTTTTTTTCTAAAAATACTTTACCCGTATAGTTATATTATTTTTAATCGGTATAATCTAAATTTATTTTATGATTAATATTTTAATTTCTAATACTAATTCATATTTTTGCCAATTAATTTGATTTGAAGCACTCATTATTGAGGTTTTTTGAAATACGGAAAGAGGATTTTTTTGACAAAATGGTTCTCCCCGGATAGTTACTTTAATTAAAAAAAATAGATATGTTGTCAATAGCGATTATAGCGACTTTTGTATTAGGTTATAGCCTTATTGTAATGGAACATCCATTGAAATTGGATAAGACGGTTCCGACATTATTAATGGCTGCAATAATGTGGTCGATTCTTTCTATAGGATTCAATAATGGTTTACTTGATATAGTTGATTCTCATGAGCATTTGTGGAGTATTGCCTCAGGGGAAAATGCACATGAGGGATTTGTATCAAATCTTGTTCATCATTTGGGAAAAACCTCCGAGATATTGTTCTTTCTGATGGGAGCTATGACTATTGTTGAAATCATTGATCTTCATGCCGGTTTTGAAGTCCTTAAGTCTTATGTGAAAACAAAAAATAAGAAAAAACTTCTTTGGATGGTAGGTATTATAGCATTCTTCTTATCAGCTGTGATTGATAACCTGACTGCTACAATTGTACTTGTAACCTTGCTACGAAAATTGATTCATTCCAAGAAGGAAAGACTTTGGTATGCAGCTCTTATTGTTATTGCCGCTAATGCCGGCGGCGCCTGGTCTCCTATTGGTGATGTTACTACCACTATGCTTTGGATAGGTAATAAAACAACTGCAGGAGGGCTTATAGTGGAATTGTTTTTACCTTCTTTTATCAGTTTTGCTTTACCGTTTTTTATTGCAACTCTTTTACCTGTTTTTAAAGGGGATCTGACACCTTCGGATGAAGACGGTGAGACTAAAAAATTGTTGAGTAGTAAAGTTATGTTGTATTTAGGTTTGGGTATGATAATTTTCGTTCCTTTTTTCAAAACTATAACTCATTTGCCTCCGTATTTGGGAATGATGTTTAGTCTTGGTATTGTTTGGTTGGTTTCCGAATATATTCATCCGGAAGAGAATTTTGACAATAAAAACCGTCATTTGTATTCCGGATTAAGAGCTCTGTCAAGAATAGAACTATCCAGTATTTTGTTTTTTCTCGGTATTTTAATGGCAGTAGCTTCCTTGGAAACTTTGGCTACTGAAAATATGGGTACTTTAAAATATCTTGCAACCGTATTGCAACATTCCATACCGAATCAGTATGTCGTAATTAGTATTTTAGGTGTGTTCTCGGCTATTATTGATAATGTACCATTGGTTGCTGCAACCATGGGGATGTATACATTTCCTATTGATCATCATCTATGGCACTTTATAGCTTATGCTGCAGGGACCGGAGGCAGTATGTTGATTATAGGTTCTGCTGCAGGTGTTGCTGCAATGGGAATGGAGAAGATAGATTTTATATGGTATTTTAAAAAGGTAAGTATCTTGGCGGTACTGGGATACGTTGCAGGGATAGTGACTTTCATTTTATGGTCGGTTATGTTTTTACACGGTTAATATTAAATATTTAAAGTTTTTCAGTGAATCCGGATATAGAAATTTGCACCGGAGTAGGTATATAAAACAAAAAAGATGTCTTAAACTGCTTTAAGACATCTTTTTTAATCCCATGAACAAGTGAACTTAATAAACCAAAAAAGAACGAATTTTACTTGTGAACTCAATCTGTATATATATATTTTTTTAAATCTTTTTTCTGTAGAATTCGTCAATAATAAGTTGTACTTTGTGAGCACAACTTATTATTAACAAATTATAATCCCATGAACATATCTAAAAAATAACTACCGATTTCTTTAAACCAGCTTATCTTATTTTTTCATAATACAATATTACGACGGTTTTCTACTAAAAACAAATACAAAAATACATCAATGTAATATATAAAAAATCATAATATGATATTTTATGTATATTAAATAACTGGTAAACAAGACTATGAATATGATAAAAAATTTAAATAGGATAAGTAAAGTGAGAAATAAATATTTTTTTTATAAATAAAACAGTAAAAAAAAGTTGATTTTTTTTATAAAAAAATGATATTTTATGTAAAAATCCTGATTTTTATCATCTAAAATGATTTTATAGACAATTATTATTTAATCTAAAATCATTGATTTATTTAAATTATCCAATAAATTATTAGTTATTTCATCATTGTTTTTATTAAAATCAACAGGTAGCAACCATTTTGAAACATCAAGATGCAAAGAAATATAATGATTTTTCCTTTCGCTTAAATCAAAATTGTGTTTAATATTTATTTTTGATAAATATTTGTCTCCTGAGATATTTATATTTTTGATAGTACTGTCAGCTATTTCCAAATTTATTTTAAGAAAATAATATCCGGAGTCGGTATTTATATACATATCATTGTCTTTAAAACTTAAAGGATTTGAAATATCCAATTTGTCCATTATAGCATGGTTGATAGTAGATTTAATACCGAAATAAAAAATCAATTCAGAATATTTATTCAATACTTTAAGATTTCCCAAATTATAAGATTGGGGTTTAGCTTTAAGTTTTAATACCGGGAAATTGATATTATCATATTCAATTTTATCATTTTTTTCAATTCCATATTTTATTTTATTTAATAACTCAATAGTATCGTTTTGAGTATTTATCAATGAAAAATCAGATAAATACATTCTGAAATATTTTATTCTAAAAGTGTCATTAAAATTATTTACCAAAATGGTATTGGTATCAACCGTGATACTGTCTTTGAATAATTTAAAATCAAGATAGACATTGGGATATTTACAACAATTATCTTCACAATCTTTATCTGCAACAACATCAAAATTCAATGCATTTATATCCCTGCATCCTTCCGTATGTTCATAGCAGGATGAAAATAGATTAACAAACAAGACTAAAATTAATAGTTTATTTTTTGCTTGATTCATATTCTTTGACCAGTTTTTTTACTATTTTTTTAACCTGATAAGAAAACTCTTTATTTAAAATCCAATTATAATATTGTTTGTCTTTTATTAATGTTTCCGCTACCGGTTTTCCGATATATTTACCGAAATTAAAAACGATAACACCATTTGAATCATACTTTAACCTCTGTGTAACATCTACTATTTTTAAATCATTAGTGAATTCGTGAAGTTGTTGCATATCGTTTTTAACAGGTTTTTCAATTATATTTCCATCATTATCAATAAAGTCCTGATTTTCATATTTTTTTAATTGCCCTTTTAAAACATCTACTGTAGCTCTGACATCCGATAGGGCATCATGAGCGTTATCAAACTCTTTTCCGAGATAAAATTTATATGCTGCTTTTAAGGTTCTGGGTTCCATTTTATAGAAAAGCCTTTGTACATCAATGAGTCGGCGTTTTTCTATATCAAAATCTATTCCTACTCTTGCAAATTCCTCTATAAGCATAGGTACATCAAATCTATTGGAATTATATCCAGCAAGGTCTGCATCACCGATAAAATCATATATTTTTTGTGCTACTTCCTTGAAAGTCGGTTTGTTTCTTAAATCGGAAGGGGTTATACCATGGACATTCATTGCTTCTTCAGATATCGGAATTCCCGGATTGATCAACATTTCCAATTCTTCAGGTTCCTCACTATCTTTTTTATATTTTATCATTGCTATTTGGATTATCCTGTCTCTTAATACATTGAGCCCAGTTGTTTCCAGGTCAAAAAATACCAAATTGCGATTTAGATTTAATTTAGTCATTATTATTATTATTATTATATGTATTAAATACTTTCATTTCTTTATTATTGTCCAAATATATTAAAATACCCTGTATAGAATCATTTTTTTCGATAATATCTTTTGCCCAATCCAATCCCGATACCATACAAGCTGTAGCAAGAGCATCGGCAGTCATACAATCTTTAGTGATAATCGAGACGCTTAATAAATTGGAACGTTCGGGGAATCCTGTTTTAGGATTAATCGTATGGCTGTATTTATGTCCGTTGATATCATAATAATTGCGATAATTTCCTGAAGTAGCCAAAGCTTTATCCGAGATTTCGATATCTAATAGCAAATCAGTAATTGAAGCATTTTCAGAGGGTGTATTTATACCTACTGTCCATTTTTTGCCTGAGGGAGATATACCTGAAGAGACTATTTCACCACCGATTTCCACAAGGTAGTTGTTATTTCCTTGTGCATGGATTAATTCTCCTATTTTATCTACACCATATCCTTTGGCGATACTACTAAAATCCAATTGAACATAAGGATTTTTTTTCTTCACAAAAATACTATCTGTTTTGAGATTTATAAGTTCTACTTTGTCAAATCCCACTGATAACAGGATTTTCTTTATTTTACTACTATCGATTTTGTCCGGTTTCTTGTGTCCCGTATAACCAAATCCCCAATAATTGACCAATGGCATAACTGTTGGGTCATAATATCCGTTTGAGATGTTATAGATATTTTTTGCTTTGACTATATTTTGCCAAAAACCGCTTGTTTTTGAAATCACAATTCCAGTATCTGATTTATTAAATGCGGTAATAGTCGAAGTATCGATATATGTTGATAATTCATTATTTATTTCAATTAGTGCACTGTCGATTTTGTTTTTTAAGTCAATATTTCCTTTGTATTTGATATGGTAAAATGTACCCATGGTTTTACCGCTGATACTTTTATATTGGGGAATCTTATTCTTATTACTGCAAGATAATAGAGAAAAAAATAAAACAGTTATAATAAAATTAATGTTAAATTTCATTTTATCTAATTGATAATTTATCAAAAATACGTTTAATTTGAATATATTTGTAACTT
>JALSPW010000171.1 GCA_026985735.1 Saprospiraceae bacterium | reverse complement strand
GGAGTTTATGATTTTACATTTAGAGTATTTCCGAAAAATAAGTTATTGCCACACAGGATGGATTTTCCAAAAGTTAAGTGGATATAACTTATATGATATACCAATATTTTATATTATTTTTCTGGAGTCTTGTAGCAGCTACATTTTTCCCTGTCTCTTCCGAAGTTTTTTTAGCCGGTATGATACAACAAAATAAAGACCTGACAATTTTAACTGTTGTCATCGTAGCTACTATAGGCAATGTGATTGGAGCTATTATTACTTTTTATATGGGCTGGAAAGGAGGAGAGTTGGTTTTGAATAAAATGTCTGATAAAAATAAAAAAAAATATTATAAAGCTGAAAAAATCGTAAATAGATACGGAGTCTACTCAATGGTATTATCCTGGGTTCCGTTTATCGGTGACTTTATTGTCTTATTCGGAGGTGTTTTTAAATTGCCTATATGGTCATCAATATTATGGATAACAATTGGCAAATTTTTAAGATATTTGGTGTTTGCACTTTCCATAGCAGGATTAATTGATTACCTATTGTAATAAATTCAGACCAACTAACTCGTTGGGAATTAAAAAATATTCAAAAATAATATATAGTTGAGGCAACAATAAAGCTAAAACAAGTATCTTTATTATAAAAGATTAATGCAACATCAATCATGTCTTATCCAAGCTATATATTATTAAGTTTATAATCATATTAATTATGAAAAAATTAATTCTCATTTTTACTTACTTTTTCTTTTATAATTTTTATTTATCAAGTCAACAAATTGTTCCATGTATGTCTGTACCTGTCAATGATAGTCCTTGTATAAACTATGAAAATCCTCCATTTGATCTTGGAGTTGAAGGAACACATCATGGTACAACCTGTTGTGCCGTCGGATACAATGATGACCCGAATGCTGATTTGAAAAATCAAAAGTGTAGTGCTGTTAGTGATGATAACGCTGTATGGTATCGAGCTGAATATGATGCTGATTATTCCGATGGATTATCTATATATATTTATGGTGATTCAATTGGAAATGATGTGGCTGTTGAGATATATGTTGGAGGCCCTGATGCTATATGTGATGGAACAGCCGAATTAAGAAAATCAAAATGTGACGGTTTGCCGATAGAAGATATGCATATAGGTTGTCTTGAAGATGGAGATTATGTTTGGATAAAAGTTACTAGCTCGGATGGAGATTGTGGAACATTTACGATTACGGTTGACAATATTAAAGATTGTGATGTGGCTGATGCCTGCGAAGATATAACAGGTGGGCAAACTTTAGATCCGGTTACTCCTGACGATGTTTCATTTGATTGGGTTTGTGCAAATGGTTGTTTGGACCTGGCTTGTCCTGATGGTATTGGCGGAGGATGCGATTTTTCACAAAATCCAACTGTATGGTTTCAGGTAAATACAGACTATAATGCAAGACTATTATTTACTCAGGTATCTACATGGGGTAATTGGTCACCGGTATGGTCGGTATGGCACCCTGAACCAGATTGCGATAATCTTGCTAACGCCGGTAATTTTGCCGGTTCTTTCCCATGTAGCAGTCAATCTACGCCGCCTGATTTATTGATTGTTCCCGTTGCAGAAAATGAAACTTATTATATTTCCATTACAGCTGACCCAAATGGGGAACCTATTGATGATCCTGCTTTTGAATTGTGTGTCGGAACTGTTAATAAATTGGTTTATGCCCCGGATCCTTCATTGGTTTGGGAAGTGACAAACAGGGAGAATACAGATGCAGAACCTGACGGACCTCCTTATATGGGACCTTTCTGTCCGGGAGAAGAATTGACTGTTCATCTTACATTTCAATATGATGCAATAGAAACCTATGATGATTGGCTGATTGGTTTTATACCAAAGTTCGGATGCGGATGGAATACTGAAGATTATGATTATAATGCTAATGCTCCCTTTGGGAATGGACAGACCGCCAAATGGTACACCGAAGACGGGGATTGTCCTCCGCAAATAATGCAAAATGTAGGACATTTATGTACTTATACCGATGAAGATGGTCATTTAAAGTTGATTAATACATTGTGGGAAAAATTACCGGACGGAGTAACATGTTCGAATGGACTGAATAAATACGATACATTACCAAGTGGGTATTTTTGGGTTCAGGAAGGAGGAAGTCCTGATTGTGATGCAAATAATTGTTCACCGTCAAGAAAATACGGGATAGGTACTTCCCTTGTTGATATCTCTTGGGATTTTACAATGAAAGTAAAAGAATTTAATAACAGGGATGATTGCTTGGATTGCAATGATTTAAGCATCGTAATTCAAACCTTTTCAGATGGAAATGCAGGTTGCTGGGAGAATACGGTTACTGAACATTTGATCGACAAACCACAATGGTCTCCTCAATGGCAGGTTAATTGTCAGATACCTCCGGGTGTAGTAGCAGAACCACAACCTCGGGAGATATGTACAGGTGGGGAAGTTGGAATTTTGGTTTATACAGAGGACGGTAGTCCGAAAACGATAGAAATAACTTATGATGACAACCCAAATATTAGTGGTGAAAGTGATCATACCTTTTACGGAGGATCAGGTACTATTGATGATGTGTTGACAATAGATAATGATGAAACCTGTGATCCTGAAACGGTAACATATTATGCTCAGGTTGTTATGGATAGTATAAAATGTGAAGGTAAAATAGATACTATTGTATTAACTGTCTATCCTTCTCCGTCTTTCAATATTCATACTACGGATATGTCCGGTTCTGATTTGAATGATGCAACTGCTTCATTGATTCCTAGTTGTGATGATAGTTTATATTCTTATAAATGGAATACAGGAGATACAACAAACATGATTTCCAACCTGTCAACAGGTATATATTATATAACCGTATTAAACGATTATGGTTGTACTTCCTCGGATAGTGTGATTATTCCGAAATATAAATGTTCTTTGACTTATGAAAAATCAGATGAAACGTGTTATGATGCATGTGACGGCTTTATTCATTTTAGCAGTATTAACGGCAATTCCCCATTTACATACATTTGGAATACTGGAGATACGACAGGATGTATTGACCACTTATGCGCCGGAATATATACAGTTGTAGCTAAAAACACATTAGGATGTACGGTTTATGATACAATAAAACTATATTCTCCCCCAAAAATACATGTGAATTATATTGTTAATGAAGTTGATTGTTATGGAGAATGCAACGGAAGTATCAAGATTACTCAAGTTGAAAATGCAGAAAAACCTTTAAAATATTTATGGAGCAACGGAGATACCACTGATTTTGTTCAAAATTTGTGTTCGGGTATTCAAACCATAAAAATTCAGGATGCATCGGGTTGTTTTTATATGGATTCAATCAATGTCGGCAACCCGGATAAGATTGTTATTGTTGTAGACACTTTGATCAATATATCCAAATTCGGTCCGGGTGGAATATTTATGAGCGTTAAATCTTCGGGGGCATTTAGTTACGAATGGAAAGGTCCTGATGATTTTACCGGTAATAACTTAAATCTTTATGGCTTGAATACTGCCGGATGCTATACTTTGACAGTAAAGGATACTTTGATTGATTGTAGTATTGATACTACTATTTGTATTAAGGATTTAACCGGTGTTTCAGATATTGCAACGAATTCCATAATTAAAATATATCCTATTCCGGCTTCCGAAAACGTCATTTTGGATTTTTCAGAAATAAAATATTCCGAAGCGGTAATAGAAATATTTAAGTTTTCAGGTAGTAAAATATATACAATTAAAAACAAGAGCAATAAAAGATTTTTAAATATAAGTTTGCAGTCTATACCTACGGGAATTTATTATTTAAAAATCAAATTAGATAAAAGTATAATATACAAAAAGCTGATTGTAGTCAAATGATACAAGTTAATAAAATGATAAAAATAGTGTCTGTCTATAAAATGCTTAATTTAAATTTTAATGATTTTATGGACAGACACTATTTAGTGTGTGTCCATAAAGTGCTTAATTTTTGAAAAATAAAGATTTTTGATGAGATTTTTGTCTTTCTGAGGATTAGTGATGCCTTAGCATCAGTAATTTGAATAAAGTAAAAATATCGCAAAAAGAATATTTTTCAATTTTAATGATTTTATGGACAGACACTATATAGTAATATCACATTATTTCAAAAACTCTACACTTGTTTTTACAAACTTGGTCATTTCTTCACCTGTAAGCATATTTTGATTCAGCTTTGCCAGGTTGTAGAGATATTGGGCGAACCTTTCTTTTTTTTCCGCACTCTTCATATTCACAAGTTTTTCCGCTATCAAAGGATTATTTGTATTTACTATTATATTGTAAGAATCCGGAAAATCTCCCAAACCCATATTTTGATACTGCTGCATTTCTTTCATTCTTCTCATAAACTCAGGTTTGGTTATCAATACCGGCAATTCATCGGGAGATAAAGCTTTCAATTCGATATTTTTACTATCTTCTTTCAATGAAGACGAGAATATCTCTTTTATTTTCTCCTGCTGTTTTTCAGACAATACAGATTCTTTCTTTTCATCTTTTTGTACGAGGTTGTCTGAAGTTTCCGAATCTACCCTGACAAAGGTGATATTAGTTTCTTTAGTTTCCATAAACTGGATAAAATGAACATCTATGATATTGTCCATTAGCAAGACATTATAACCGTGTTCTTTGGCAGATTCTATATATGAATGTTGCGCTTTTTGATCGTTGGTATATATAAAAACAAGTTTGTCATACTTATCTTTTTGGTTTGCTTCTATTTTCTTTTTGTATTCTTCAAAAGTATAAAACTTCCCGTCAACATCTTTCAACAATGCAAATTTTATAGCTTTAGCATAGAACTTTTCATCCGTAAGCATACCGTATTTTATAAATGTAGAAATATCTTCCCACTTATTTTCAAATTCCTTACGGTCTTTTTTGAATATGTCATTCAGTTTATCAGCTACTTTTTTAGTAATATATGAAGTTATTTTTCTTACCCGGTGGTCATTTTGAAGTTGACTTCTCGATACATTTAACGGTATATCAGGCGAATCGATAACACCGTGCAGTAACATTAAGAATTCCGGCACAATTGCTCTTACATCATCGGTAACAAAGACCTGATTGCTATAAAGATGAATTTTGCTTTTCTGAACATCAAAATTATTTGATATTTTAGGGAAATATAAAATTCCCGTCAAATTAAACGGAAAATCCATTTTCAAATGAATCCAAAATACCGGATCCGTAAAAGTACCCGGAAACATTTCATGATAAAAATTCTTATAATCCTCATCTTTGAGTTCATTTGGGGATTTTTTCCAAATGGGGTGAGGATTATTTATGATATTGTCAACCTCTTCTTCTATTTGTTTTGCATCATCTCCTTCGCCTTCGGTTTTGTAGATTTTTTTCTTACCAAATCTAATTGGAACCGGAAGGAATTTACAATACTTATCTAATAATTCTTGAATTCTTTCTTTTTTAAGATAGTCTTTCCCTTCATCACCAATATGAAGTATTATTTCAGTACCTCGTTCTTTTTTGTCTATTTCTTCCAAAGTATATTCCGGAGTACCGTCACATTCCCATTTTACCGCTTCAGCATCTTCTTTATATGATTTAGTACGTACTTCAACCTTGTCAGCAACCATAAAAGCACTATAAAATCCTAAGCCGAAATGTCCAATTAGATTTTCACCCGAATATTTTTCCAAAAATTCTTTTGCTGAAGAAAATGCTACCTGATTGAGATATTTGATCACTTCTTCTTCAGTCATTCCGATACCCTTGTCTTTAATTGTTATCGTTTTGGCTTTTTCATCCAAAATCACATCTATCGTCAAGTCACCTAATTCACCATTGAACTCTCCTTTTGATGCAAGCGCCTTCAATTTTGTAGTTGCATCTATCGCATTAGCTATCAATTCTCTTAAAAATATTTCCTGATCCGTATATAAAAACTTTTTTATCAAAGGAAATATATCTTCCGCACTAACGCCAATTTGTCCTTTCTTAGATTTTATTTCTGTTTTTGCCATAGTTGTTGTATTTTTTATATCAATATTGCAAAATACATACCATTACATCAATTACTGTCAAAATGACAGACATAGTCCGGTGTCTTTCTACAAAATCAGAGCATATAATCTATAATTTCAGATAGGAGTTGAAAGCATGCGATAGCAAGACTTCAAAGCCGATTTAAAACCGCTTCAATTTTATATTTTCGCGATTAAACAGATTTATGTATTTTAATTCTTTTTCCATATCACTATCTTGATAACGGTTTAGTATAACTAACCAAATAGACACCGGCAAAAATCAACACGGCAGATACAATTTTTAAAGCTGAAATACTATCCTTCCCGATAATAAGTGCAACAAATGTAGCCAAAACAGGTTGCAAATATACGTAAACACCTACTACAGATGGGTTTACTCTTGATAAAGCTATAATATTAAAAAGATATGCCAATAATGTTGTAAAAACCAAAACATATACAAAAGCCATCCACACTTTTGCATCAAATAATTGCCAGTGTGCGTTTAGAGCACCTTTAATACCTAAAGGCATAATAAATATCATTCCGAAAAAAAATATCCATTTTGTAATGGTTAAAGGGTTATATTTTTTTAGCAAGGGTTTTACCATAACCAAATACAATGCATAGGAAACCGAATTTAGGAATACCAAAATATCTCCCTTCATATTAGAATAAGTAAATTGCAAGTTTCCTTTGTTTAAGATAATCAATAATACGCCGGAAAAAGCTATTAAAACACCGATAATCTTTGATATGCTAATCTTTTCTTTTAGCAATATTACGGAAAATACAAAAACCAGAATCGGAACAACCGTTAATAGCAAAGCTGCATTTATCGGTACCGTATGTTTTAATCCTATGATAAAAAAACTCTGATTAATGACTATTCCAAACAATGAAACCAGAATTATTTTTGGAATATCTTTTTTATCAATTTTTTCTTTTACAAAAATCAAATGAAATACAGTAAAGATTATAAGAGCTGTCAAGACCCGAAAAAAGACCAGACCCATCGGTGAAATATAATTTCCGTCCAAAACAATTTTAGCAATGGAATAATTTGCACCATAAATCAAAGCTGCCCCAAAAAGAAAAATATGTGCTATCCGGTTTTTTTTCAAATCATTTATTTTTGTTTACTCCTTTTAAAAAAGGAACAAAACTAAATTTTCCATGTTTTTCCAATTTAGCTTCACGATCATTGATCTTAGTCAACTTTACCATATCTTTTATATCGGTATCGCCCAAAGGAATTACCATTATACCGCCTGTTTTTAATTGTTTTACCAATTCACCGGGTATCTCGGAAGCTCCGGCTGTGACTATGATTTTATCATAAGGAGCATACATAGGTAAACCGAGATATCCATCACCAAGGAAAGTTCTGATTACTCCAAATCCGATATCTTTTAAAAAATTAGTGGTTTTATAAAATAACTTTTCCTGCCTTTCAATGGTATAAACTTTAGCTCCAAGATAACTCAAAATCGCTGCCTGGTATCCTGAGCCTGTACCTATTTCCAAGACTTTATCTTTGGGCTTTATTTCCAAAAGCTCGGTTTGAAATGCTACCGTGTAAGGTTGTGAAATAGTTTGATCGGATTCTATTGGGAAAGCGATATCCTTATATGCCCAATCGACAAAATCAGCATCGATAAAATAATGCCTTGGAATATTTTCTATTGCATCCAATATTCTTTCGTCCTTAATTCCCTTTGCTCTGACTGTTTCAACCAATTTTTTTCGTAATCCCTTCAGTCTGTAATTATCTTTATATTTCATACCAACTAATTAAAATCTGGCATTTCCGGGATACCTCGGAAAAGGAATAACGTCTCTTATATTACCCATACCGGTTACAAATTGTACAAGTCTTTCAAACCCCAAGCCAAATCCTGCATGCTCGGCACTACCATACCTTCTCAGGTCCAGATACCACTGCATTTCTTCTGCTGGTACATTCATCTCGTTCATCCTGTCAACCAAAACATCATACCGTTCTTCCCGTTGAGAACCTCCTACTATTTCACCAATACCAGGAAATAAAATATCCATTGCTCTCACAGTTTCATTATCTTGATTTACTTTCATATAAAAAGCCTTTATATCCTTGGGATAATCCGTTAAAATAACCGGCTTTTTAAAATGCTTTTCTACAAGATATCTTTCGTGTTCCGATTGCAAATCAGCTCCCCATTTTTCAATTACGAATTTAAACTTTTTCTTTTTATTGGGTTTTGATCTCAATAAAATATCTATAGCCTCCGTATATGTCAGTCTTTCAAATTTATTTCCCACTACGAAATTCAACTTTTCTATCAAGGGCATTTCCGATCTTTCATTTTGGGGTTTTTGTTTCTCTTCCTGAATCAATCGCTGCTCAAGAAATTTGAGATCTCCCGTATTATTTTCAAGGACATAATTTATTACATATTTCAGAAGATCTTCTGCCAAATCCATATCGTCATTAATATCTGCAAATGCTATTTCCGGTTCCACCATCCAAAACTCAGCAAGGTGTCTCGAAGTATTTGAATTTTCAGCTCTGAAAGTAGGCCCGAAAGTATAGACTTTTGAAAATGCCATTGCCCCCAATTCGGCTTCAAGCTGTCCTGAAACAGTAAGATTTGTAGGTTTTTCAAAAAAATCCTGCTTATAATCGACATTTCCATTATCATTGAGCGGAATATTTTCCAATTCAAGTGTTGTAACTTTAAACATTTCACCCGCACCTTCAGCATCTGACCCTGTAATTATAGGTGTATGCATATAGACAAAATCCCTTTCGTTAAAAAATTTATGTATAGCAAAAGACAAGGAATTTCTCACTCTGAATATAGCACCGAATGTATTGGTTCTAAATCTCAGATGAGCTATTTCCCTTAAAAATTCCAAAGAATGTCTTTTAGGTTGTAAAGGGTATTTTTCGGGATCGGAATCACCATATATTTCCAATTTGCTTGCTTTTATTTCCACTGATTGTCCCTTACCGAGAGACTCTACCAATTCTCCTTCAACACCGATTGCAGTACCCGGATTTATCCTTTTCAAAAACGAATCTTCATAATCATTATAATCAATAACTATTTGTAAATTATTGATTGTAGAACCGTCATTTAAAGCTATAAATTGATTATTTCGAAATGTCCTTACCCAACCGTCCACTTTAACGTTTTCACCTTTTTGAGTACCGGTCAATAGTTTTTTTATTGAGATATTATTATTCATTTTTACATTTTGAGTGCAAAAATAAACTTTTTTGTTCGATAATTATATTCTTTAAAAAGAAATTGAACAATTCGACAACTTATTAAATATATTTTTGTTGAAATTTATCCTGTTAAGTTATTACAAAATTTTTGACAAATACTAAAGCAAAGTGCTTTTTAGATGAATAATTTACATTTTTTATTTATTATTGAAAATAAATTAAAATTAAAATGCAAATTATTGTACTTTGGTATAATATTTTCAGTGTAAATATAGGGTAAGGGAATATCATTCATATTTTGATAATATTCCTTATTTAAATAATTAAAGAATTCCGTTAATTGATGTTTTATAAAGTTATAATTCAAGGCAAATTTTATTTTTTAAATCGTAACAGCTACGATAAACTTGTTGTTGTTATAAATAAAAAGAATGCTGTATATTATAAAAATGACATTATTTTTAAAGAATTGGAGTTTTTAGATGATGAAAATTTTATTGTAAATATACCAAGACATGTAGGGAAATATTCTGATAAAGTCTGGAAAAACACCATTAATTTGTTTGAAAGTTGTGCTCAATTTGCCGTATCAGGAAGAGTATTAATGTGGAAAGTGGAAAAAGGTAAGATTTTGGATTTTAAAGAAATTGAACCATCGGGAGATAGAGCAGCGGTGCTGAATTTTAAAAGAGGAAAGGAATATATCAATGTTGAAGGAAAGGAAAAAGAAGCCCATGACGCATTGAGCATATCAATCGAAAAATGTAATAGAAATGCATTGGCTTACGAAAGGAGAGCTGTTGTAAACATCATGTTAAAAAATTATAAAGAGGCAAAAGAAGATTTCAAAAAATCATTAAATCTTGATAATAACATTTCTGAAGCGCATTTAGGATTAGCAAAAATATTAATGTATGAAAAGAATTTTGATGAAGCGCTTAAACATCTTAATTTTGCTTTGAAAACTTCCGTTGCATTGCAGCCTTTGCATTGGCAAACAAGACGGGCAAAAGCAAATATCCATATAATACATGAGGAATGGGATAAAGCGGAATTTGAATTAAAACTTTTAATCGCTAGAGAATTTGAACCTGATAACCCAAATTTTTTCTGGAAGAAAGAAGATTTATTTAATTATGGTATTGTAAAATACAATCAATATGAATTTAATGAAGCTTTGGAATTATTTGAAAGATCAATGCAAATAAAAGATGGTAAAGAAAAAATTCTTGAAAAAGATAAATATTTCTATCTTGGAATGGCTAAGAAAAATTCGGGTAAAAGCGGATATATCCATGATTTAAAACGAGCGGCGGAATTGGGTAATGAGGATGCCGAATATATACTTGAAGATATTTTATA
>JALSPW010000170.1 GCA_026985735.1 Saprospiraceae bacterium | reverse complement strand
TTAATCTGTTGATGCGAGTAGGGCAATCTCAGAGTGATGGGGTTATCGAGTTCCAAATTGTCCAGATAATGTTGTATTTTATAATCCAAAATCTTATTTCTTTTATCAATTCCTTTTATATCGTTAAATACGGGATCTATCCATTCAATCTCACTTTTGATGATAAGAGAGGAAATAGTCCCGGGATTGCCTGAAATATATTTTTGTCTTAAATTATTGAGTTCATAAATTATGGAATCCCTTTTAGCATAATCCCGCGAACGAGTATAAATTCGCTGATTACGACTGCTTTCTGCTGTTCGTAAATAATAATCCCTGAATATTTGATTTTCTTTTGATCCGGATACCCGGTAGTTGTACCTATTGGCAAAATCCAGTGTCATATTAAAGCTGGTATCTTTATTTGAAATGATTACGGGAAATAGTTTTCTTTGACTATACGTTCCGATATAATATAATCCGGCAGGGATTGTTTTATCGGATTTTAAAACAAAATTTTCGTCCTTATGTCTTCTTAAAGTATCATAAGTCTGAAATTTTTTCCCGTAATTATATGAAATAAATACCGAATCCGCTTTATAGTTTTTTGTTTTAAATACTATGTTATAAGTATTTTGAGCAAATATAGTCTGAGTAATAATTAAAAAGGTGATAATAGATATTAACTTCATCCGATTTAAAGTTTAAGATTAAAATTTTATGATTTTTCTTATTTTATATATCAATTCCAATGCCTTTTTTCTGGCAGCCGAATCAAAATCTTCTCCATTTGAAGCATATATAATACCTCTTGATGAATTAATCAGTAATCCGTAATCTGAAATCAATCCGTGTTTTAAAACCTGTTGCAAATCCCCTCCTTGTGCTCCTATTCCCGGAACCAATAAAAAATGTTGAGGTACAATTTGCCTTATTGACTTGAAATCTTCAGGATGAGTTGCTCCCACTACAAACATTGTATTGTTAATGTTGCCCCAGGAAGATGATGTCTCCAATACTTTTTCGTACAATTTTGTTCCGGCTCTATCAACAGGTAAATATTGAAAATCCTTACTTCCTATATTTGAAGTTAAAGCCAATATGATAATCCATTTGTTTTTGTATTCAAGAAACGGTTTTACGGAATCCATACCCATATAAGGAGCAACGGTAACAGCATCAGCATTCATCTTTTCAAAGAATGCTTTTGCATACATTTTTGAAGTATTTCCGATATCTGCTCTTTTGGCATCTGCTATTATAAGTATATCTTCAGGAATTAACTTTATGGTCTCTATAAGATTTTTCCAACCTTCTTCTCCTTGCGATTCGTAAAAAGCAGTATTTATTTTAAAAGCAACTGCAATGTCAGCAGTTGCTTTTATTATTCTTCTGTTAAATTCCAATACGGGATTATCAAAATTTTGTTTTAAAAATCCGGGAATTTTTTCCAAGTCAGTATCCAATCCGACACAAAGCAAGGATTGTTTTCTTTTAATGATTTCGATTAAAGATTCCCTTGTCATTTGCTTTATAGTTTAAAAAGATATCAAATATACGTTTTTTAAAGATATTACAAAAATGTAAATAGTCTTTTAACACTTAAATCTGAATGATATCTTTTATCTCAGGCATATTTTCAATTAAATAATTTTTTACTCCGTATTTGAAAGTGAGTTCTCTTTTGTCACAGACAGCACATGCTCCCAGCCATTTGATAATAACCTCATTGTTTTCATTAACGTCAACAACTTCGATATCACCACCATCGTTTTGTATATGTGGACGGATGGCATCTAAATAAGAGTTGACTTCCTGAATTGTGATTTTTGTTTTTTTTGACATTGCAAAAATATTTATTAGTTACAAAAATATTAGTCATAACTAGGTAGTGTCTGTCCATAAAGTACTTTCCCTTGGTAGTTATTTATGAGCTTCTATCTACAATTTGAGTCGGTTCGGATATCTCATTGCGTATTTGTGTTTGTTTATCCACGTTTGCCGCTAAATCCAAATAGTAATCTCTTACCGCTCCCTTTGATAATACTCCCGGAAGACCATTGTCTCCGGCTTTTCTAATAGATTCTATAATCGGAATCTGTCCTAAAAGATCCGTATTTCCTTTTTGTGCCAATACTTTACCGCCACCATGTCCAAAAATATAAAATTTCTTATCAGGTACTTCCTCGCATGAGAACCATGACATATTTTCTATCACTCCGAGTATCGGCACATCAACATTATTCAACATAAACATGTGCATTGCTTTTACGGCATCATCCAATGCCACTTGTTGTGGCGTAGTTACCATAATAGCACCGGTAACCGATAATAATTGCACAAGCGACAATTGAACATCACCGGTTCCGGGAGGTAAATCTATTATCATATAATCCAAATCAGGCCAAACTACATCTTTTACGAATTGTTTCATCACCCCGTCAAGTTTTGGCCCTCTCAATACAATTGCTTGCTCGGGATTGACAAAAAATCCTATTGACATGGTATGGATTCCATACGCTTCAATAGGTAATAATTTATCTACACCATATACTTTTTTTAATCCGGGTCTTTTCCCTTGTAGTTTTAACATAGTTGGAATCGATGGCCCGTACATGTCGCCATCAAGTAATCCCACTTTGTATCCCAATTCTTTAAGTGCGAGAGCAAGATTAACCGCAACTGTAGATTTGCCTACTCCTCCTTTTCCCGATGCTATAGCTATGATGTTTTTTACTTGAGGCAATGGATTACCGCTTAAATCCAATAAAGGTTGAACAAAAGTTTTATATTCCTCTTTTTTCTCTTCTCCGTTATCTCCGGAAGTTTCCGCTTTAGCTTTCTGTGCAGCCAAAACTTCTTTGGTGATCATATTTACATTTACATTAGCATTGGGGTAAACTTTTTGAATTTCTTCAACAGTCTTCAGATTTAGTTCACCTTTCATTATCGGCTCGAGATCATTAACTATCAAATCAAAAACTACATGTTGCCCATCTATATTTATATTATAGACTTTTTTGGCTGCGATCAAATCTACTCCTGTCAGTGGATCCGTAACATTCTTTAGTGCTTCAATAATTTTTTCTATATCCATAATTATTTTATAATTAATTTTATATAATTATTCATCAGGTAGAGCGATTTTGAGATGAAAAATATTTATTTTCAGACAAAAAATTCTACTTGAATAGTTATAATGTAATATTAAACAAAAACAATAATGCTTTAAAATTATTATATTATATAAATAATCTATACTATTGCATTGCGTTTAAGGTTTTAACACTTAAATTTTATGAAAGTTTATAATGATATAAATATATTGCCTCAATTCAAGTCATCTGTGATCACAATTGGTTCTTTTGACGGAATACATACGGCACATCAAAAGATTTTGCAACTTTTGACTGCAAAATCCAGGGAATATGATACGGAAAGTGTGGTTATAACATTCGATCCTCATCCTAGAATGGTCTTGTCACAAAATGATGACGAATTCAAACTATTGTCTACGCGGGAAGAAAAAATTGACTTATTGGAAAAAGCCGGAGTGGATCATTTTGTTATCGTTCCTTTTACAGTTGAATTTTCACAAATAAATCCCAGGGAATATATTGAAAAATTTATATGCCGAAATTTCAATCCCAAAGTAATAATATTGGGATATGATCACAGATTTGGATTAAACAGGGCAGGGGATGTTAATTTAATAAGACAATATGAGAAAAAGTGTGGATTCAAAGTTATACAAATAGAAAAAGAGGAATACGAAAACCATGCTATCAGTTCTTCAAAAATAAGAAATTTATTGCTTGATGGTGATGTGGAAACCGCTAATATTTTATTGGGTAGATACTATTCTTTTACCGGTGTTATTGTTCACGGCAATAAGGTGGGTAGGACAATCGGATTTAGGACTGCTAATTTAAAACTGCCTGAAGAGAAATTGATACCTGCAGACGGTGTATATGCTGTTTATGTTGAGATTGATGATGTGATATACAAAGGTATGATGTATATAGGTAAAAAATATTATGGAAATAATCCGGGTGAAAGGGTTTTGGAAGTTAATATTTTTGATTTTTACAGGGATATTTATGGAGAAAATATTAAAATTGAATTAGTGGATTTCATTCGACCGGGAATAAAATTCAAAACGAGAGAGCAGGTTATTTCCCAGTTGAATGAAGATAAAGAGGAGGTTCTAAAAGTATTTAAAAGTTTACCGGTATCGAAAAAGATAAAAAAAAATATCGCAATAGTAATTCTAAATTATAACGGTGTTGATTTTCTTGAAGAATTTTTAGATACGGTTTTGCACTTTACTCATTTGCCAATTCGATATATCATTGCCGATAATGCTTCAACAGATAACTCGGTAGAGTATTTAAGAAAATATTTTCCCGAAGTGGAAGTTTATGAACTGGAAAGTAATTTTGGATTTTCACTTGGTTATAACCGGGTGATTAAATCTCTTAACGATTTGGATTATATAGTTTTTCTAAATTCCGATGTGGAGGTTACGGAAGGTTGGTTGGAACCCATTATTGATATAATGCGAAAAGATGCCGAAATAGCGATTGCACAACCGAAAATATTGTCATTCGATAAAAAAGAGTATTTTGAATATGCCGGTGCAGCCGGTGGATTTATAGATATATTGGCATATCCTTTTTGCCGGGGTAGACTATTTGATGATGTGGAAAAAGATACCGGACAATATGATGATACGGAGGAAGTGTTTTGGGCTAGCGGTGCTGCTATGGTGATGAGAAAAGATGTTTTTGATAAATTTGAAGGATTTGATTCCGGTTTTTTTGCACATCAGGAGGAAATAGATCTGGCCTGGCGTGTGAAAAGAGCAGGTTATAAGGTTGTTGCTGCTAACCAAACCCATGTTTATCACGTTGGGGGCGGGACTTTGTCTTATGTGAATCCTATGAAAACATACCTTAATTTTCGCAATAATCTGGCGATGTTATTGAAAAATGATTCCTTTATAAATATTTTATGGAAACTTCCTTTAAGATTGATTTTGGATGGAATTGCCGGATTGAAATTTTTAGTGGAAGGAAATACGAAATCGGTTAAGGCCATTATTAAAGCTCATTTTTATATTTATGGAAATATTATTCATATTTATAAAAAAAGGAAACATTATAATTTATTGATAAATAAATACAAAATCGGAAAATACAGGAAAGCGGGTATATATAAAAAATCAATAATTGTCAGTTATTATTTGTTTGGGAAAAAGACATTTAAAGATCTAAAAAGAAAAGATTTTTACAAATGAGAGCATTTAAAATAATTTATGAAGATAATGATATGGTAGTTGTTGATAAATCTGCCGGTATATATACAATTAGACCCAGGCATTCTACCGATGATCTTGTATTGTTTGATATTTTATATAAAAAATACGGTGAACTGTTTTTGATTCACAGGTTGGATAGAGATACCAGTGGTTTGATTGTATTTGCAAAAAATTCTCAAAGTCAAAATATTATTTCTGCACAATTTCAAAGTGGTAAAATAAATAAATCTTATTATGCCTTTGTTGACGGAAATCTGGAATTTGAAGATACATATTTGATTGATGTTCCTATTATGATAGTGCCGGGAAAATATAAAGGTTCAATTAATGAAAAAGGAAAACCTTCTCAAACAAAAATTAGGGTTGTTGAAAATTACAGGAACTTTACGATGATTGAAGCAAAATTGTTGACGGGAAGGACTCATCAAATCAGGATACATCTCAATTATATAGGATATCCGTTGATAATTGATAAATTGTATGGACACAGAAAAGAATTTTATCTTTCCGAAATCAAGAAAAAATATAAATTGAAAAAGAATATGGAAGAGTTACCATTAGTCAAAAGACAAACCCTGCATGCACATAAACTGGAACTGGAACATCCTTCAGCCGATAAAAAAATGTCTTTTAATTCGGAATTGCCAAAAGATTTAAGAGCTTTAAGGAAACAATTAATTAAAAACGGGTAAGTAATACATTAAAAAGATGATGACTGATAAAAGAAACAATTATCGGTTTTGAATACAATAGTATGTATCCCTTCTCCGTGGGACAAGGTCATGTGATAAATATCTGAAATTAATCTCAGATATAATTTGCTATACTCCGAGCCAACTTTCATACTCTTCTTCTTTGCTCTTGTAACCTGAAGCTGAAGAAAGTCGTTTAGTTTCCTCTTTTATATGCAATAATTTAACAAAAAATTCAATAATTTTGCTCATGGGATAAATATTTTTAATGTTCATGTACTTATATAGACGTTTTAAATTCAAAAATGTTGCAAAAAATATACTTTTTTTTCAAAAAAAATAACATCTTTATATTAAATGCAAAGGTAATATAAAAAACTATTTAAATCAAGTTTTTAAGGTTAATAAATATATTTTATTTTTATTGATATATCAAATAACAACTAAAATAGTGAAAAAATAACCAAAAAAAACATCATTTTATTTAACACAAGGTTAAAAAAATAATAAAAATATACAGTTTTCAAAAAAAAATTAACCTGTTATTTATATATAACCTTTAATTTTAAAGACACTAATTTTTATTAAAAGGTTGGTGAAATCCCATGTTTTTATGAAAAATACTTAATTTTTTAACTATAAATATAAATTTTGATTATTTTGCATTGAAATTTTTAATAATAGCATGTTTATGTGCATAATTATATTTAAAAAAAATAAGTAACTGATATCTGAGTACTTGCTAAAATAATAAAAATTGTTGGAATTAAAGGTTTTTAAAAAAGATTTGCTTTTCAAGTTTCCTGCGGGCACATCCAGAGGAGTGATGTTGAAAAAACCATCATGGTTTTTTGTCTTAGTTGAAAATGATAATACCGAAAAGATTTCAATCGGTGAATGTGGATTGTTACCTAAGTTGAGCATGGAAGATAAATCCGGTTATGTAGAAAAATTGAATGAAATTGCCGAAAAGATTAATGCGGCTCAAAGTATAGATATTGATTTTGATTTGAAAAAGTATCCTTCCATAAGATTTGGAATGGAAATGCTGAAGAAGGATTATAAGTCAAAAAATAAGAAGATTTTGTTTGAATCAGGTTTTACCGGAGGCAAATATCAAATTCCGATTAATGGATTGATATGGATGGGAGATAAAAGATTCATGTTTGAGCAAATTAAAACCAAAATAGAAGAGGGCTGGAAATGTATTAAGATAAAAATAGGGGCAATTGATTTTGAAGAAGAACTTTCATTGTTGCAATATATACGAAATCATTTCAACAAAGATGATATCGAATTGAGAGTTGATGCAAACGGTGCTTTTCATTTTAAAAAAGCACTTGAAAATTTGAAACGTTTATCCGAATTTGATTTGCATAGTATAGAACAGCCTATAAAATCAGGACAAATTGATCAAATGGCGGAATTGTGTGAAATGTCTCCACTTGCGATAGCATTGGATGAGGAATTGATAGGAGTAAATGATTTAAAAAATAAAAAATTTCTATTGGACTCAATCAAACCTCAGTATATAGTATTAAAACCAAGTTTGACGGGAGGCTGGGAGGCATCGGAAGAGTGGATAAAAATAGCTAAATATTTGGAAATAGGTTATTGGGTGACTTCTGCTTTGGAATCCAATATTGGTCTTAATGCTATTGCACAATGGACGGTTACTTTGGATAAAGATATTATTCACGGTTTGGGAACAGGACAGATTTATACCAATAACATCGAATCACCTTTATATGCAGCAAAAGGTTTTTTGTCTTATAATCCCCAAAAGAAATGGGGTGATTTGTAGAATATTTTTCTTAATATTCTTTACCGGAAATAATCATTTTATCTACAATATTGCTACCAAAGAAATATGGAATTAAAGCAATGTTGTCAAGCGGTTTTGTGATGATAATATTTGCAATTTTTCCCGTAGAAATACTACCTAATGTGTTTTGTAGTTCCAGAGCATAAGCTCCGTTGATGGTAGCTGCATTGATGGCCTCTTCGGGAAGCATTTTCATATAAATACTTGCAAGACTGATTACAAACTGCATATTTCCCGAAGGGGAAGAACCCGGATTATAATCGCTCGCTAATGCAACCCCTAGCCCTGAATCAATCATTTTACGTGCAGGAGCATATTTCAATCTTAAGAAAAATGCGGTACTTGGTAATAAAGTTGGAACAGTGGCACTGTTTTTCAAGCTCTCAATTTCTTTATCTCCGGTAAATTCAAGGTGGTCAACGGAGACAGCATTGTTTTTTACTCCAACTTGAATGCCTCCTGAAGTATCCAATTCATTTGCATGGATTTTAGGCTTTAAATTGTATTTGGCACCTGCTTGCAATATGGTATCGGTTTCTTCTACAGTAAAAAATCCTTTGTCACAAAAAACATCAATGTAATCAGCCAATTCATTATCAGCAATGTAAGGCAACATTTTATCAATTATCAATTTTATATAATCTTCCCTGCTGTCTTTGTACTCGGGAGGTAAAGCATGTGCTCCCAAAAAATTTGCTTTTACAGGAATCGGTGCTGCTTCTTTTATCCTTTTAATAACTCTCAGCATTTTAATTTCATTATCAAAACTAAGACCGTAACCGCTTTTTATCTCAACTCCACCGGTTCCCAATCTGATAATTTCATCTATTCTTTTCATTGCGGAATCAAATAGATAGTCTTCATCTGCAAGAGTCATTTTTTTTGCTGTATTTAGAATGCCTCCGCCTCTTTTGGCTATTTCCTCATAAGATAGTCCTTTTATTTTATCGATAAATTCCAATTCTCTGGTGGCTGGAAAAACAATATGAGTATGAGAGTCAATCCATGCCGGAAGTACTATGGCTCCATCGGCATTAATGATTTTATCTGCATTTTCAGGACAATCTTTCATTTTACCGAAAGAATGGATTTTCCCTTTATCAATAAGTAAAAAAGCGTTTTCAATGGTATTTATTAAGGACAAAGCCCTGCCTTTTTTTAAAGGTGAGGGCTCGTCGATAATACCTATTAACTTATTTATATTCCTAATCAATAATGATTTATTCTGCATATATAAAACTTATTCAAATGATTTAATTATTCCATTGATTCCAAATTGATTTGATATCTTAGATTTTAAACTTTTTGCATCATCGTAATTAATAAAGTCTCCAATAACAACTTTGTATACTGTTTTATTATTGAGATAAGAATTTATTACAATTACAGGCTCATCAAATTTAGAATTTAGATTGTCAATGAGTTTAACCGTATTCGCGTAGTCGGTGAAAACACCGACTTGTACGCGATACGATTTGTTGGTTTTAACAGTTACAGGGTTCTCAATAGTTCTATTATCATTATCTAAACTATGTTCAGGGTTTATATTTTCGTTGTATTCAATTGTTGTATTGTTTGCAATGTTGACCAGTTCGTCTTTTAGCTTGGTAGGTGATAAAGATTCTTCAAATCTTTTTATCACCTTTCCATTTTGATCGACAATCAGAATAGTCGGGAGAACTTTTATATTGTACTCCGCTTTAAGAGTATAACCATCAAAATCATCGATATTTATTTTGACCGGTACGAAATTTGCTTGTAAGGTATTAATTACCTCCTTGTCATTATAAGTTGTTTCATCCATCCATTTACATGGTACACACCAATCGGCATAGAAATCAATAAAGATATATTTGCCTTGTGCTGTTGCTATTTCTTTTGCTGTAGTTAGTGATATTTCAGAAAACGGACTTTCAGTATTATTGGCATAGTTGTGTACTGAAAATAATAAAACTACAAGCAGGGTTCCAAGATATTTATAAATATTCATTTTTAATCTAATTTTAATATTAAATAATTTCGTAATTTATAATTCGATGATTATTTGATTATGAATCTGCAATTAGCGTGCCAAAAATAGTTTGAGGCAACACATGGGAAGAATATAGATGTATAAAATACATAGGTACAATACAAAGAGTATTGCTAAAAAAAATAATATAAATTTATTGAAATTTGAGTGTTTTTATTCAAGATACAATATTTGCAAAAAATTAAATATTTTTTTGATGAGAATATAGGTTCAAAGTTCAAAGTTCAAAGGACAAAGTTCAAAAGCCAAAGGAGAAAAGACAAATTTAATTATGAATGATGAATTGTAAATTATAAGTTAAAAAACCGGCTTGGAAGTCATGCTATAGCATGCTTTTAAGCCCTAAAAGGTGTTTCAAATTTATTTGAAACAAAAGAAGGTACTCATTATATATCGCAAATAAATTTGCGATGCCATTTAAAGCCTGCCTTAACTAATGTACAGGTATTTTTTAGTTTCCTCTGCATAATTTTATATTTCATATTAGAGAAGATATATTTCCCGAAAACTGTATTACATAATCCAAAAATAGAAAGGGTGGAGATTTGGTCAGAGACCGATCCACAGTTCTTAATACCGGGGACTTGCCAGGTTTCCAAAACCTGGTAAGTCTAACAAGGATTTATGCATAAGAATACCATGTCCTATAAATATGGCAGAGGCCTTTAAAAGGAGTTTCAAATTTATTTGAAACAAAAGAAAGTGCCGTCCTGATCTTGTATTGGGGCGAGAATATGGTAGAGAACTTGTCTGTAGGCAATAGAAAGAAAAAGTCCCCGTGAGGCTATATAGTAA
>JALSPW010000169.1 GCA_026985735.1 Saprospiraceae bacterium | reverse complement strand
TAATTATTATTATGTATTGGTGAAAAGTAATAATTGCATATCCCTGCCTTCTGTTTCCGGATTGGTACGGGTATTGACTCAACCGGTAGCAATTATACAAAATAATTTTATAAGTTTATGCGAAGGTGAATCTTTTGGTCTTGAAACTCAATCAAACGGACAAGGATACACATACCACTGGTGGGGACCAAACGGCTTCGATTCCAATCTTATCAATCCTCCTTCGATTGATGATATTTCTCCTTTGGACCAGGGGACTTATTATCTTGTTGTTTCCAATGATATATGTAGTGATACCACGAAAGCGGAATTGGTAGTTTTTGACAAACCGGTCACTCCTGTTATTGAAAACGACAGTATATTTTGTGAAGGAGAAACAATAGTTTTGACTGTGAACAATATTACCAACGGAGATAATTATCTGTGGTTTTTAAATGATGATTTGTATATCACGCAAAATTCCAATTCACTTATAATTCCCGATGCTCATATTGAATATAGCGGGAAATGGTCTGTAGTTGTACAGAGCGGGAATTGTTATTCAGATACTTCGGCAGTATCATTGATTGAAGTAAAAGAAGCATATGATATCCAAGCGACCAATGACGGACCTGTTTGTAATGGTGATGAAATTACTTTATTTGCTCCTCCTATATTAAATGCCCGGTATCATTGGACAGGACCGGACGGATTTGAATCCGACGAACAGAATCCCGTTGTCACAGGAAACAAAAGCGGGGAATATCAATTGAGGGTTACTTCATTATATGGTTGTATATATTATTCAAGTACTTATGTTGAAGTTAAAAAGCGACCGCAAATAACAGCCATTAGCAATAATGCTCCGGATTGTGTGAGTGGACTGGAATGTATAAGATTTTATCCTTCCGTGTTTCCAAATGGTGTCGATTTTGATTATCATTGGATTGGTCCGGATGGCTTTTCTTCCAATGATAGTATTCCTGAAATATGTAATTTTGATACTTCAGGAAACGGTGTATATTATCTTGTTATTTCCGATGGTTTCTGTTATTCTGATACGGTAATTTCCGAGATTCATTCTTTTAAAATACCTGAGACCCCGGTTTTGGAGGGAAACAATACAATATGTCAGGGTGATTCCTTAATACTTAGTATCAAAAATGCCGGGTATGATGATAATGCTATTTTTCATTGGGTTATTACACCGGGATCAGGAGAATATAAGACCAAAAAATCTACCTTTGTAATACCGGAGGCACAATTGAGCAATACAGGTACTTTTTCCGTTTATGTAGAACAAAACGGATGTACTTCCGAATTATCAGGGGAAATAAATGTTTTGGTCATTCCAAAGCCTAATCAACCTTTTATTACCGGAACGGATAAAGTATGTGAAGGTGGACGTATTAAGTTCAGTACTCCTTATGTTGACGGTGCTGTTTATCAATGGTCAGGTCCGAACGGATTTAATTCAAGTTTACAAAACCCTGAAATATTTCCTGTTTCGCCCGGTAATTCCGGAATTTATACCGTAAAAGTTATTGTTGATGGTTGTGAATCGATTCAATCCGAAGGTTTTAGAGTTGAGGTCATAGCAAAACCGGATTTACCCGTGATAGATCCAGTTGATTCTGTATTTTGTGTGACTGAGGAGAATGCAGTTATAAAATTATGTCTAAATAATCTTAAAGCCGCTACCGAATATTCCTGGTATTTAAACGGGACACCTTCTGTGTTATTGAATGAATCCAATTCAAAGTGTATTGAAATAACGGATTTCACTCAGTTTGTCGATGGAGAAAATTATATATTTGTTGTTGCTGAAAAAGATGGTTGTCAATCGGATTATTCTGAAATAGTTAGCTTAGATATAAGTAAAGCACCTGATAGGGAGGCAAATGCTGGAGAAGATCAATTTATATGCAATCCGGAGCAAGCATTGTTGCAGGCATATCCTGATCCTGAAGGACGGTGGAATGTATTGTCCGAAGATGTTTATCTTGATAATCCCGATAAAGCAAAAACCTTGATTTTTGATATAAATGAAGGTGATAATTTCTTTGTGTGGAGTCTTTCCCACGGCGCATGTCAGGATTATTCATCGGATACCACTGCTGTTTATTTGGAATATCAACCAAAAGCAGTGGATGATCATTACAAAACAGAGTACAATACCAAATTGATATTTTATCCGGGTGAGAATGATTTTTATACTGAAAATACAAATATCAAAATTGACACTAACGCCCTTATATACGGTCAATTAATTAATAATGCGGATGGAAGTTTTACTTTTATTCCGTCTCCTGAATTTATTGGTAAAATAGAATTTAAGTATAAAATTTTTAAAATAAAATGTGAAGATAAATACGATGAAGCATTAATATCTATTGAAGTAGGACAAAATTCCGATTGTTTTGGGGCAAATGTAATCACACCCAATGGTGACGGTGTAAATGATTATTTGATTTTTCCTTGTCTTGAATCGGAAGCGTATCCTCAAAATGAAATAATTATTTTTAACCAATGGGGCGGTCAGGTTTACAGGGATTTTAATTATGAAAATAATTGGGCGGGTACGTACAATGGTAAGGATTTACCGGTTGGAACGTATTATTATGTTTTGTTTTTGGATAAGGATAAAAATAGAGTCATAAAGGGA
>JALSPW010000168.1 GCA_026985735.1 Saprospiraceae bacterium | reverse complement strand
ACAAGAAGTACAAAAGATAATACAAAAGCATAGTAATTAAAAAAATCCACCTTGCAATCCTTACTACAAAAAAACTACTCGGATCTCGGTATTGACTTGAATTTTGTCAGTGCGGGCTTATAGTATTATCTTGTATCTGTCCAAGAAGTATTTTAACTTCTAAAAACAATAATTTAAGGTACAGACATTATTTAATAACCCATATTAAATTTTAACAAATTTATTGGTGTAAACACCTATTTTATTCCTGATTTTCAGGAAGTATGTTCCTTTAGGAAATGTGCTTATATCAAAGTGGTAATAGGATGATGACTTTTGATGTTGAGAAAGAAGCAATTTTCCCGATATATCGAAAATCTCAATTGTACCTGTGAAATTGTCATCAAAATCAATATTTATTTTGTTTTTAACAGGATTTGGATATATTTCAATAGAAAAGTAAGGTAAGTCCTCAGTTCCGACAATTATTGTGTCACAAGGGGGATCAAGAAAATGGGTTGTATATCTAATTCCTTTATTATTGGTATATGAATAGCAACGCAGACTATCCGTATAATTATTATCCAAATATTCACTTCCCAGCATAAAAGAATTTACCGAATGAATACCTTCAACCAATTTTCCCGGTTGACCGAAATAGTACTTGCAATTATCACCGGCATTGATTGATATAGGAGAGGTATAGAGGATTTTTCTAACTTTTCCTGCCATGAATTCAAATCTTACACTATCAATTAACGATTTAAAAGGATTTGAGCAATAATAGCTTGTAGAGAATAGCGTGTCGTTGGTTTTTAAGTTGTAATCATATAATATTTCAAAATCTCTTTCGATATCATCTATTCTACCGATATAAGTAATGCCATCTGTCGTAAAAAGATTTAACTTCATAATGTTTCCACTAAAATCATAAGAATAAGCATTGTTATCTATAATTGATACTTCCTTGTTGTCTTTCATGACTTTAGTTATAATATTTATAGTTTGATAATCTCCCGGATAGCTAAAATGATAATACCATGTAGTACCCGGTTCACTGGTAAAATCCTTAGATATACCATTGTATTCAAAAGCTCCGATACTTGGTGAATCTGCGAAATATCTTAATTTGAAGTCCAGTTCGGGAGATAAATTTTGTTTAGCTTTTGAGATTGCCGGGCTATTTTCGGCTAAATCAAAATTGAGATTATTTTGATTTATAAATAAAGGGTCTTGCCCTTTAATGCTATTGTTTTCCGCAACAGGCAGGTTGTAATTGTCAAATTCGGGGTTTTCAAAATTGTACCATAAGTTATTATCAATTACAAATGTTTCCGGTCTCGTGTTAGGACCGGTATTCACAATTCTATGCAAACTATTACCAAAGTAAATAATATTGTTCGAAAATTCATTATCGCCACATGCTATAAATCTTGATGTATCAACAGTTTCTTGTAATATTCTAAAGACCCAATTTTCAGGTTTGTAAAAAGTATTGTTATACACTTTCACTCTAGTGGAGCCGACAAAAGCAATAGGAGCCCGGGAGCGAATAAAAATATTGGAATAAACATTTATATCGGCGGCTTCAAAGGGAGCATTATGCGGTCTAAAGTATTCCAATCCGGTATTCCCCCCGAGATTTAATGAACGTCGGCCACCATCGATGAAAGTATTTCGTTTGATAGTGATATATTGAGAACCGCCCTTGACCTGAATGCAATTGCTTCCCATATTTTCAAATTTGTTTTTATAAAATAAGCCACTGTGACAACCTACCATATCTATTCCGCTACCACCGTCAGCGCCATTTTGAAAAATGCAGTTTTCAACAGTGAAGTCTTCCAGACCGGATAGTTTTAAAAGATCATTGTTTCCTGATGCATTCATATCTCTGAATATGCAATTTTTTATAATTATATTAAAGGTGGAATTGTCATAATTGCCGCTATCATCAATGTTCACCCCGTTAGATGTTTGATTTTCGAATACAAAACCGTAGATAAACAGATTGCTGCAAGAAGAAAGATGCCATGCTTCGCTTTGACCTCTGTATATTACCTTGCCCTCTTCTTGGGCATGGATGATTATAGGATTTCCTATTTTGCCGTTTAGATTTGATATATTTTCTCTTTGAGTATAAATGCCGTTCATTACAATTAGTTTATCTCCGGGCTGAGCTATTGAAGCGGCTTGTTGAATTGTTGTATATTGCTGACCTTGACCGATATATATTGTTTTACCAAAAGAGATTGCAATTGTGAATATAAGGACAAGACTTAGGGATAATTTCATAGTATAAATTTTAAGTTTGTATTATATACTATAAAGATGTAAAAAGCAAGAGAAACGCTGCTCAATGAAGTGTTTTATTCAAAATCTATAACCAAAATTTATTCCGACTCTTGGTATTGGTTTTGATGTATTTTCGGAAAAAACACTTTTTTCCATAGTTTCAAGATTAAGACGATATACATAGTTAAATACATTCACGCCTAATCCAAAGTATCCACCATAATAAATTCTGCTATGTCCTATCCTACCTTTATATCCGAGCGAATAACCGATATTTACTTCATTGAAAACTGTTTTGTAATCATCTAACTTTGCATTAAATAATACTGCAAACACTATTTTCAATGCTAAATCTAAAAAATTGTATTTCCCATAAATAAACCTTGTGTATTTG
>JALSPW010000167.1 GCA_026985735.1 Saprospiraceae bacterium | reverse complement strand
CCGGACATTTTCCAATGAATCCGTTCCGAAAGCGTTGCGCTGCATATCGAAAACCGGATCATTCATCCGCACCAGCGTATAAATATCGAAAGATTCGGTATCTATCACCGCCACACCCTTAATAGCGGAAAAAGGCACTCCCGCCGCTTGCAAAAAATTCCGGTTGGTGCCGGTCAGTGCGACGAGTTGCGCGCCCGCACTATGCCCCGTCAAAACGATTTTGTTCCTGTCACCACCGTAATGCGCAATACTGTCGTACACCCATTTGACGGCATCGGCCACATCGATATTGTGCGCGGGAAACTTGATGCGATCGGGATTGTCCGTTTCATAGGGGAAAGGACTCAAACGGTAATTCACGCTGACAAAAACATAGCCCAAATCCCTGAAAAGCCTCAATTTATTCTCCAAGCCGTTACGTTTATCTCCCAACGCCCAACCGCCGCCGTGAACCCAAATCACAACTGGTTTGGGATGCCGATCATCAAAATAATACACGTCCAAACGCAACAAATTGTCATCCGTCCCGGGAATATGCTTATATTGAACTTCCTTGGACAAATAACCTCCGGCAGACGGCGTTCTCGTCATCTTTTTGCAATGACTCAACACCAACAAAACCGTCAGCAGCAAAATTCCGGACTTCAAGGGCATAACTTTTTGTGTTGGATTACTTTTCCGGGAAAAGGTTTAATGAAAACCACAATTAAACATATAAACAAAACAATGTTAATAAAAATTTGTGCAGACTTTGAAACGAATAGAAAAAATTTTTAATTTTGTGGGGGTACAAGCACGGAAGGTGTGGATATCCCTCTATATCGGGGGGATTATGGGGAAGGGAGGGGTTTATATAAATAAGTTGGCGTTCATTAAAAGAAAAGAATATACAATATGGCAAAAACAGTAAATAGTGCTTTCAATATTTTCAATCAGGATTTTGTTAATTTGGATACTGTGGAAACAAAAACAGCTAGAAGTAGCAGAGATTGGCTAATTACCCAATTAACAAATTTACCTAATAAAATAGATGATTTTCCTAGATTATATGAAGGAATGCATATCAAATTTGGCTCATTTGCAAGAAATACGAAAATTAGACCGCTGGATGATATTGATTTAATTCTTACATTTTCAGCCGATGGAACCACATATTGGACACATTCATATGGACAAAGTTATACACTGATAGTTCCTGATACTGCAACTAATTTAAAGAAACTTTGTTATGAAAATAATAATCATTTAAATTCCATTAAATTAGTTAATAAGTTAGTTGCCTCACTAAAAGAAATTGGTCATTATAAATCAGCAGATATTCATAGAAGACAAGAAGCTGCGACACTTAAATTAACTAGTTACGATTGGAATTTTGACATTGTTCCAGCATTTTATACCGATACAGGTTATTATTTAATACCAGATGGAAATGGTGGTTGGAAGGCAACTGACCCAAGAATTGACCAACAAAAAACTACCGACATTAATCAAAAACATAATGGTGCAATTCTTCAAATAATTAGAACACTAAAATACTGGAATAGACGAGCTAAAATGCCAACCATTCCTTCCTATCTTTTTGAAAATTTAATATTAAACTTTTTTAATTCAAAAGATGAGATTTCAGATTACATTGATGAAAATATGATTAAATTCTGGCACCATCTCAAAGATGCTATTTATTACAAAGTTGATGACCCAAAAGGTTTTCAGGATGATTTGAATACATTGTCTTTTGTTGATAAACAAAAAATATCTGAAAAAGCAAAAGAAACATTTTACAAGGGACTTGAAGCTTATGAGTTTGAAACAGAAGAAAAAGACCAAGAAAAATCAATAAATAAATGGAGAGAAATTTTCGGAGATGATTTCCCTGAATACTATTAAAATAAAGGTAAAATGAAAGTTCCATTTGGAAATAAATTTGACAATGCAAAACTCTATGATAAGTATGCGAACTATGTGTTATGGCTTTCAACTCTTTTAATAATTATTGCTTTCTTGTTGAAAGTATTCTATCCAGATTTATCGTATATTAGCAATATAATAAATAAGGTTAATTGCTTGTTTATTGTAGCGTATGCAGTGTTAAATTTCATAACAGATTACATCTTTTACAAAGCAAGTTATCATAAAAGACTAGATTTTATTGACAATTCTTTTAACACTTCATATTCAGAAGAGAATTCTAGTGAATATTATTCCAATGATAATATAGAAAATGGAATATATAAATTAGCAGTTAATAGTTTTGAGAATTCACTTTTTACATACAGTATTTCAAAGAAGATGTTAATAAAAATTTGGATAAAAAATACTCTAATAGCATTAGTTTTTCTTATCCTTGCTATATTTGGTTATGAAAATACATTTGTTTTATTACTGCAATTAACTCTTCCTATTTTATTACTGTCAAAGGCTATAAAATTGACGATATTTGTAAATCGAATTAACCAAGTTTATGAAAATTACAGAAAATTGTTTCAAAACTTAAAAAATAACAGCGATAATGAACTTGCAAACCCTGAAATATTGATTAATGTAATTGAGTATGAATCAACTTTGTCGTGGGGTAGCGTTTTACTAGATAGCAAAATATACTATTCATTGAATGATGAATTGTCAAAAGTTTGGGAAGAAATAAAAATTAAATATGAAATTAAATAACGAAACGCCAACAAAGGCTATACGTAATGCGGGTAAAGTGTTAAATATGAA
>JALSPW010000166.1 GCA_026985735.1 Saprospiraceae bacterium | reverse complement strand
TGGAGAGTCATCTATTATAGTAACATCATTACCGTCAATGTTACAAACATACATTCCGGGATTCGTAACATTTGATGAGAAATATATTTTTTGATTTACATCATCTATGACAAAAGCTCTCACGCTATAATCATATAATATAACTCCTTCACCCGGATCACTTGGTAATTTATCCGTTACTCCGATATCATTATCACTGAAAATATACAATCCTTTATTATTAGAATTTTTTGCCCAATAATATAATCCTTTATATTTGGTAAAAGTTCCATTTAAAGCACCCCAGCCATAAGAAGGACCTTTATCAATTTCATTTCTATATGTATTGTAGTAGGCCAATTGAATATTTGCAACCAAAGCGGGAAAAGCATCAGGATTGGCATCATTACCGGAATCTCCCCATTCCCCGTTTTCAAGAGAAGTAGGAATTGCCGTGACATCATTTCTTCTATCTGTAAAATAGATAGTATCGCCAATTACCGAACCAAAAAACGCATCATCATATACTGAAGGACCGAAAGTGAGATGTGTTACATAATTTGAACCGTCATTTGCAAAAGAGAAAATTTTACCCGGAGTTGTTTCAACATCTGCAGACCATTTTATTTTTTCTCCTGCATCAAAAACATAGAGTTTATCATTACTATACGCAAGTGTCATCGGATGCATTCCAGATTCTATTCCTATGTCTTTTATTTTGGAAACACCCTCAGTATAAAGTTTTTTGGAAAAAATATCCCCTCCTTTTTCTGCATAAAACAATGTAGTAGCTAGTTGTGCTTTAACTTCCACTGTGCTATTGGTAGTAAAATCAAGTCCTCCTAAAGTAGCTGTAACACTAACGGCTTCTGTAGGGTTTGAATTAATAAATCTAACTTTTACTGCATCTTTTTTTGCTGTACCTGTATCATCGAGATCATCACTAACCACATTATTGGGATCAAATGCCCAAGTATATTCAACGGTAGCATTGTCAGGGTTATAAATACTAACGGTAAAAGTAACTTCTATTCCTGCCTGTATAGGATCAGGAGTGTATGATATAACAGGAAGAGCATCACCAACCTCGATGTTTTTTGAGTATGTCTGATCATCCTTATTATCCACTTTCAACACTACCTTATATTTTCCTGATTTAGTGTAGGTATGTGTCGGGTTTTTATCAGATGAAGTATTTCCGTCACCAAAATCCCAGGCAAAAGTGCTACCGCCATTGGAAGAATTTGTAAAAGTAATAAGATCTCCAGCTATAGGATTCTCAGGAGAATATTTAAAACCAACCTGTACAGGTGCCGGCTCCGGTAGTTTATCGTCTTTACACGATACAACAAATAACATAGTTGTTATTAAAAATAACGAAAGTAATTTTAATTTTTTCATAAATTAGTATTTAATGATTAAAAAAGAATTTTATTTTACTTTAAAACTTCTGGAAGATGATTCATTTTCTTCATCAAATCCATTGGTTATTTTAAATGAAAGATATATTTTAAATGATTCCGTTTTTTTATATTTATCACCTATTAGATTATCCTGACCTATTGCTAAAAGAGCATTTTTTGCAGCGATAATGCCATTATCCGTTATTTTTCCATTATCATCATACCAGGTTTCAAAAATTGCTTCTTCGACAATATTATTATTTTCTACTAATATTTTTCGTAATAGCGATTTACTATTGATCAAAGATTGGAAAATACTATTAAGTGCATTTTCCGAAATAGAATTAAAAAAATCTGATTTTGATGTGTTATTTTGCTTTAAAGTCTTTTTAGCATATTTGGCATCAACAAAATATTTTGATTTAAAATCATAAGCATTTTTATCAGGATTCCAATCCGTAAAATCAAAATCATATTCTTTGTATAACGCTTTGTCTCTATATAGTGAATCAAATGTATTTTTATAAGTATATGAAGCATTTTTTATCTCGATATCATATTCCTCCGTAATATATATTTTATCCCAAAGACTCTGACTTTTTATTTCATTGCCTACCGTCCAATACTCAATTTCATACTCCATATCTGCATTGGCATCTGCAATCGGTTGAATAGGAACAAAATAAATATTTGCATTTTGCTTACCTAAAACTCCCAAGTCTTTTAAGGGATCATTGGTTTCACATCGGGAAATAACAAATCCCAATACAATGATAAATAGGTATATTTTTGATATTTTCATCTGTTTAAAATTTTTTGTTTGCGAAAATTTACAAAAAATTTATAATACATTCAGGAACTCACATAAATTTTTTTAATCATAATTTTGTGTGTATTTTATGATTAATAAAATTCATGTTCGTTTCATTTGTTATTCATTTTTCATTTACCATACTCAATATTTCATTAAATGCATCAAGTATTTCTTTGTTTTTGGTCAAATCAAAATCTCTTTCATTGCATTTCTTTTTAAAAATATCTTCGGGTCTTAATTCGTTTAATTTTTTGTCCTCTTCGATAAGTTGTTCAATACCCGCAATATTTTCTTTATTAAAAACTCTTACTTTTAACACTTTTATATTATTATTTTGAACAACTTCATTTATTTCGGCATAAGCAGTCGACACCACATCTTGCTGATCTATAATCACTTCAGCAAAAGGTGTTGGCTCCCCTGGTTTTGCCGCTTTTTCTTTTAAAGCGTTTTTACAATATTCCAATGTTCCTTTTATAGTATATAATTGTCTGAAACGGGGAATTTTCACTTCATCTACAGAATGAAGTTTGTTTTCTTTTGTTT
>JALSPW010000165.1 GCA_026985735.1 Saprospiraceae bacterium | reverse complement strand
TGATGAAAACGGAAATGTAATTGAAATATACTGCACATATCATCCCGATAGCAAAAGCGGATATCCCGACACATCCGGAATCAAAGTAAAAAGCACTATTCATTGGGTAAATATCGAAAATGCAATTCCTTTGGAAATCAGATTATATGACCGGTTATTTAATGACGAATCTCCGGCAGGACACAAAGATAAAGACTTCATGGAATTTATCAATCATCATTCTCTTAAAGTATTGAATGGATACGGAGAAGTAAATATGAAAAATGCTACAATGGAAGAAAAATTTCAGTTTTTAAGAATGGGATATTTCACGATGGATATAGATTCTACCAAAGATAAATTGGTATTCAATAGAACAGTAACGCTTAAAGACGCCTGGGCTAAATCCCGGCAAAAAAGATAAATATGGATGTATTACCGGGAGATTGTTCTTTATATTGAAAAACATAATATTTAAGCTAAAATAATTTCCTGAGTAGCAAAAATTTAGAATAGAATTAATAAACATTAAAAAAATCAGTATTATGAATTTATTAAAAGACAAAGTTGCGATAATAACAGGAGCCTCGAGAGGAATCGGAAAGGCCATTGCATTAAAATTTGCCGAAAACGGAGCAAGTATTGCTTTTACGGATATAAAAAGGGATGAAAACATGGAAGCTACCGAAAAAGAATTACTGGCTTTTGGAGTAAAAGCAAAAGGTTATGCATCGGACGCTTCTTCATTTGATAGCAGTTCGGAAACAGTAAGTGAAATTTACAAAGAATTCGGCAAAGTGGATATTTTAGTAAATAATGCGGGAATAACAAGGGATAATTTATTAATGAGAATGACAGAGCAAGATTGGGATTTGGTAATGCAAGTAAACTTAAAATCGGTTTTCAATCTTACTAAACAAGTTTTGCGTCCTATGATGAAACAAAGATCCGGATCAATCATAAATATCAGCTCTGTAGTAGGCGTATTCGGAAATGCAGGACAAGCAAACTATTCTGCATCAAAAGCAGGTATTATCGGATTCACCAAATCCGTAGCAAAAGAATTGGGTTCTAGAAATATCCGCAGCAACGCGATAGCCCCCGGATTTATAGAAACTGAAATGACAAAAAAACTTCCTGAAGAAGTCAGAAAAGGATTCCTTGATGCTATTCCTTTGAAAAGAATGGGCTCAGGGGAAGATGTCGCCAACGCAGCGCTATACTTAGCATCAGACCTTTCAACTTATATTTCAGGACAAGTTTTAAGTGTGTGCGGTGCTTTGAATACATAAACATAAAAAAGATAAAAAAATGAAAATAAAATTTAACGGTGCCGCGAGAGAAGTAACCGGATCTTGTCATCTTATCACTCTAGATAACGGATACAAAATATTATTGGATTGTGGGCTTTTTCAGGGAATGGGCAAGGAAGGTTGGGAATTGAACAACAAGCTAGGTTTTGATCCGGGTGAAGTTGATGTTGTCATTTTATCACATGCTCATATCGATCATAGCGGCAGATTGCCTAAGTTGGTAAAAGACGGATTTGAAGGAAAGATTTACAGCACGCATGCTACCAGAAGTCTTTGCAATATTATGTTGATGGATAGTGCCAAAATACAGGAAAGAGATGTGCAATGGTACAATGAAAAAGTATTGACAAAAAAGAAAAAACACAAGGGTAAATACAAAGACCTTAAGATAAGAGAACCTCTATATGTTTCTGAAGATGTAGCTCCGGTTATGACCAAGTTTGTCGGTTGTCCCTATGATTCCTGGATACGTATAAATGAAGATGTGGAATTTTTATTTAGAGATGCCGGACATATATTGGGAAGTGCAAATGTAACTTTAAGAATAAAAGAAAACGGGGTTGAGAAACTGATTGGTTTTACAGGTGATATAGGACGTCCAAATCGTCCTATAATCAAAGACCCCGTACAAATGCCCGAAGTGGATTATCTTATTACCGAGTCAACTTATGGTGACAGATTGCATGAATCCGATCCCGAACAAGCCGGACGTTTACTGGAAGTAATAAAACATACTTGTATTGATAAAAGAGGTAAGCTGATTATTCCTGCTTTTAGTGTGGAACGAACTCAGGAGATAATATATATGTTGGATAAAATGGATACCGCCGGTTTATATCCTGATAAAATTCCCGTTTATGTTGATAGTCCCCTTGCTGTAAATGCAACTATGATTTTTGCTTCACATCCAGAATGCTATGACAGGGAGATTCATGAATATCTGTTGCTTGACGATAATCCTTTTGGCTTTAATAGTCTTCATTACAATAAATCCGTGAAAGGTTCCAAAATGTTAAATGAAATAAACAAGCCGATGATTATTATCAGTGCTGCCGGTATGATGAATGCAGGAAGGGTAAAACATCATCTTTATAACAATGTGGAAAATCCTCGAACAACTTTTTTATTAGTAGGATATTGCAGTCCCGAAACTCCGTGTGCAGCCTTAAAAATGGGAGTTGATGAGATGAGAATATTCGGAGATGTAAAAGAAGTCAAAGCGGAAGTAATATCAATGGATTCATTTTCGGGACATGGTGACAGAGACGAAATGCTGGAATTTTTAAAGAATCAAAAGAATGCTAAAAGGACCTTCATTGTCCATGGAGAATATGAAAGTCAAAAAGCTTTTAAAAAATCTTTGCAAAATATTGGATTCGGAGATATTTATATCCCAATGATGAAAGAAGAGGTTGAATTATAATCGCCTCTTCTTTTATCAATTTAGGTATCGTGCTACTATAGGCACTCTTCTACCCATACCAAAAGCTTTTTCACTTACACGTAATACTGGTGCAGTCTGATATCTTTTAAATTCATTGATATTGACCATTCGTAAAATTCTTTTTACCAATTTTTCATCAAAACCCATATCAATAATTTCCTTTGGACCTTTTCGTTTTTCAATATATTCAAAAAGCACTTTATCAAGAATAGAATAATCCGGTAAAGAATCACTATCATACTGATTTGGCCTTAATTCAGCCGACGGCGGCTTATTTATGATATGACAAGGTATGACCGTATCCTCTTTATTGATATATCTTGCCAGTTGATAAGCTTCTGTCTTGTATATATCCGCTATTACCGAAAGCCCACCAGCAAGATCTCCATACAAAGTACCATATCCAACAGCCATTTCACTTTTATTGGTCGTATTTAGCAAAATATATCCCAATTTGTTTGATACTGCCATCAACAACGTACCTCTGATTCTTGCCTGGATATTTTCTTCCGCTACATTGAATGGTTTGTCTTTGAAAATCGGTTTTAATTTATCAATAAACTCTTCATATATCTCTTCAATTTTAATAATTTCATAATCTATTTCAAGATTATCCGCCAAATCAATAGAATCTGTAATTGAATGCTTGGAAGAAAACTGCGAAGGCATCATCATTACAAAAACATTTTCATTTCCGAGAGCTTTTACTGCCAATGCCGTTGTCAAAGCGGAATCCAATCCACCCGAAAGACCGATAATAGCTTTTTTAAATCCCAATTTTTTGAAATAATCCCTTACCCCAAGTACCAATGCATCGTGAATCAAAGCCATTTTGTCTTTAGGTCTGTTAAAAGGTTTTTCATTTTTAATAACATGTTCCAGATCATAAGTCTTAATTTCTTCTTCGAAATAAACCATTTCATCATATACCATACCATTAGGAGACATCACAACTGACCCCCCATCAAAAATCAATTCGGTCTGGGCCCCCACATGATTGATATAAAATAAAGGAATTTTGTATCTATCGACATTGGCTTTCAATACCTTCAGACGTTTATTTGCCTGATTATAATCAAACGGAGAAGCAGAAACATTTATAATAAGGTCAGGATTATATTTTATCACTTCATCCATTGGATTGATAGTATATAGAGGATTTTCATTTCCGATATTCCATAAATCTTCACATATATTCAAGGCGATTTTTTTACCTTTAAATTCAATTACTCCCCATTCATTAGCCGGTTCAAAATATCGATATTCATCAAAAATATCATAAGTTGGCAACAATGTCTTATGCTGTACAAATTTTTCTTCACCTTCATAAAGGAACAATACGGAATTATATAGATCTTTACCCTCGATTACAGGATTAACGGTTGGTGTCCCAACTACAATTGCAATATCCAATGAAGCCTCTTTAAGTTTTTCAACACTTTGTTCAGCCCTTTTAATAAAATCATCAAATTCTAAAAAATCTCTGGGAGGATATCCGCATGTTGCCAATTCCGAAAATGCAACAATATCAGCACCCTGGCTTTTTGCCTTTTTCACAGCATTCAACATTTTGGAAGTATTGCCCTCAAAATCACCGATTATATAATTTATTTGAGCTATTGCTATCTTCATATGCAAACTTTTATTTTCATACTTATTTCACTATTTAGTATCTGTCTATAAAATCATTAAAATTTAAAAATAATCTTTTTGCGAACTACTTATGTTTTTCCGGCATTTTTTATACGGCGCAAAAATACTAATAATATCAAAAAAACATACATAATGTTGCAATTAGGTTAAAAAATCCTAATCCCAACACAACTGACCCCGTTGGAAATTAGAGTAGCTCCAAATATCAATCCTCGATTTTCAGTCGTTAATCACCAGTTGCTCGCACTTATGTACCGGAGCAATAATATGTCATCCCTACGGTACTCTTTCTCCTTTTTTGCCATAAATAAATTTGAGATACCTTATAAAGATTGAAAATTAATAAAGTATTAAGTTAGGACTTGAAAGCATGCGTTAACAAGGCTTCAAGTCCGGCTTCATGAAAGGGATAACACTGAAAAATCCGGATATTTTAACACTTTTAGATATTTTATTTTATATTTGTTCTATGGATAAGCAAAATATCAATAACATCCACGACAAATTCTTTAAATCGATAATGTCTAATATCGATGTAGCAAAGGACTTTTTCAAGACATTTTTGCCAAAAGATGTACTGGGCAACATTGATATTAATACTCTGAAACTTACTTCAAACAACTATGTTTCAGGAAAACTGCAGGAGACTTTTTCAGATTTGGTCTTTGAATGCAAATTAAAAGATAGTAAACACAGAACATACATTTCTATACTTCTGGAACATAAAAGCAATCCTGATCGATATGCTTATGTTCAATTGTTAGGATATATAGTCGAAGGGTTTCAAGCTCAGATCAAGGCGGGAAAACCATTAGTTCCGATTATTCCCGTATTGCTTTATCATGGCAAACAAAAATGGGAATTGAAAACTTTAAAGGATTTAATTCCTTTTTTACCTGATGATATAGAGAAATATATCCCACAATTCGCTATTGAATTTTTGGATCTAAAAAATTTCTCTGATGAAGAATTACTAAATATGGGAAACTCATTTCTCTCATCTGCCCTTACGATACAAAAATACAGTCAATCACCTGATGAGCTAATAAAAAAAGTAGAAAATATTTTTGGAGCATTATTTCCGGAAGGAATGGGGAACTTTAGTAATGTATTATTTGTTTACTACTTACAGTTGGTGGAGATAAAAGAGGTGCAATTACTAGAGCTAATAGAAAAAATACCACCTAAAATAAAAAATGATTTTATGAGTACTTATGAATTAATAGAAAAAAAAGGAATCAAAAAAGGTATCGAGAAAGGTATCGAGAAAGGTATTGAAAAAGGTATCGAAAAAGGTATCGAAAAAGGTATTGAAAAAGGTACCAAACAAAAGACTTTAGATGTAATATTGAGGGGACACCGAAATGGTTTCTCCATTGAAAATCTCGCAATTATCACCGGATTAAGCACTCAAGAAGTAGAAAAGATCATCAGGGAAAATCGTAACTAATAGACTGCGAAAAACACTTTTTTATCACAAATGAATTTGCGATACTTTATAAAGATTGAAAATAATTATTTTTGTATTAAAAGAACTTTTTATTTTAAAGGAACAGTGACACTATTTCAAAAAATAGTGATACAAAAATAGCTTTTCACAGCCAAAATGATTTTATCAGAGTAGTTACTTTTGATTAAAATGTTTACACCTTGACAACTATAAGAACTTATTTGATATAAAACTTGTTTATTATTCTTATAGAGTTAAATTTGCAATTTAAATTAAATGTAAATATTCACTTTGGTTTTTTATTAAGAAAAAAATCTTTTTCAAAAATCATTCTGTCTGTCATATTGCGACTTAACATATTTGTATTATAAAATTATTTCAAACATGCACAACCCACATTCATTTCATATACCGGTAATGGGACTGGCCTTCACAGTAGATTCGCCTTTTAAAATAGCTCAATACGGTATTGATTCCGTAATTTCAATATCTGATGATGAATTAATAGAAAAAATGAGAAAAATGTATTCGGAACTCTTTGAAATTCCATATACTGAGATAACAAAAAAAATAGATGACTACAGGGCCAAAAGAATAACATCATATCTGAATCTGATTAATGAATTAGTTGAAAACAAATTCAATGAGTTAAAAAACAACACAATAGAAAAGGCCGATGAAATTAAGAAATATTTCAGAATGCTTCCTGATACTTCAAATATTAAAAAAGAATTTAAAAACTTCACGGATAAATTTTTTAATTTACAGGAAATCAATAGTTGGGTAAAAGAAAATCTTATTCCCGGTAGCATTGATGTAAACATTATGACCAAACTCGATAAAGAGTATTATCGTGACGGTGAGAAATTACCTGTAGAATACAATGACGCTCATGCGGCTTTCAGAGGGTTTGCCAAAAGCAACCTGAAATCTTCAATAGTTTTATCAGCCGGTATGAATCCAAGACTTTACGGATATATTTCCAAATTTGAAGATTTTTATCCTGATGAGTCTGGAAAAATCAAGAAAAAAATAACTTTAAAAGTCAGTGATTATAGATCTGCATTGATACAAGGCAAGTTTTTAGCAAAAAAAGGAATCTGGATTTCCGAATACAGAATAGAATCAGGACTTAATTGCGGAGGACATGCATTTGCAACCGATGGATATTTAATGGGTCCTATTCTGGAAGAATTCAAATTGCACAGAAAAGAATTTACCGGAACTATTTTTGAAATACTAAAAAAATCCTTACAAACTCAAAATAAAATAGTACCAAAAAAAATATTGCCTATTAAAATAACTGCGCAAGGCGGTGTAGGTACTGCAGAAGAGCATAATTTTTTATTAGAACATTATGAAGTGGATTCAGTTGGATGGGGCTCTCCTTTTTTATTGGTTCCGGAAGCTACAACTGTAGATAAAGACACAAGAGAAAAATTGATTGAAGCAAAAGAAGAAGATATATATTTAAGTAATATATCACCTCTTGGTGTTCCTTTTAACAGTCTCAGAACAGATAGTAAGGAAAAAGAAAAACAAGAATTGATTGCCAAAGGAAGACCGGGAAGTCCATGTCCAAAACAGCATCTTTTGTTTAATACCGAGTTTACCGACAAACCGATTTGTACAGCGTCAAGACAATACCAAAGGATAAAAATAAAAGAATTGAAGGAAAAAAATCTTCCTGAAAAAGAATTCAAAAATCAATACGATAAAATTACGGCCAAAGCATGTCTTTGCGTTGGTTTGGGGACAACGGCACTTGTTAATTATGACTTGGAAAGAAAAAAGGAAGGCGATGCAGTATTGATATGTCCAGGACCAAACACCGCTTATTTTTCAAAAGAAACATCATTGGAAGAAATGGTAGAGCACATATATGGCAAAACCAATATTATAAGTCGAAAAGACAGGCCAAATATGTTTATCAAAGAACTGTCTTTATATCTGGACTATCTAAAAAATAAAATAGATGAAACAAAAAAAGATTTTAATGCTAAGCAAGAAAAATATTTCACCAATTTTATAAAAAACCTTAGAGAAGGGATAGCATATTACAAAAGGCTATTTTCCAAATCAACAACATATTTTACTAACAGCAAGCGTGAAATATATCGTGCTTTAGAAAAAAATGAAAAATTACTGGATAATCTGGAAATGGAAATTAACGAATTATTGATGATTACCGTATCTTAGTGAAGCGCAATTATTTTATTGCCACTTAATATCACTTTAAATTTTAATAAATCCATCAATATACCATATACGATAACTGAAATTAATAAAGACAGGAATCTAATGGATTTGAAGACGGATTGAGCAATTTGTATAACAAGATTAAATCTTAACGAAAAGAATTAAAATCCACATCTAAAAGAGAAATGGAACAAAAGTTATAATAAAATTTAGATTTATGCTATGGCCGGAAAAATAATAAAAATAATTACAGTTGACGACCATCAGATATTTCGTCAGGGTTTAACGATGATTCTAAACAGGCTTGATAATGTAGAAGTAATCGCACAAGCCGCAGATGGAAAAGAATTTTTAGATATTTTGAAAAGCGGTATTAATCCCGATATTGTTTTTATGGATATTCGTATGCCTTTGATGAATGGAATAGAAGCAACAAAAGCCGCTTTGAAAATTCACCCCAAACTAAAAATAATCGCAATATCAATGTTCGGCGAAGAAGAAAACTTGGAGAATATGATAAAAGCCGGAGCAAAGGGCTTTTTATTGAAAAATATAAATAGAGATGAAATAGAACATGCGATTAGACAAGTGATATCGAATAGCAATTATTATTCTACCGAACTTTTGCCGTATTTCACAAAAAAATATTTGAATCCGGCTGAACAAGGAAAAACGCTTTCAGGCTTAACAAAACGTGAATTGGATGTTCTAAAATTAATTGCACATGGTTATACTAATAAAGAAATAGCAGAAAAACTGTTCATTAGTAAAAGGACGGTAGATGGTCATCGCGCAAATATCTTCGATAAAACCGATTCAAAAAATGTAGTTGAATTATTGATTTTTGCTATAAAAAACAAATTGATCAAAATATAAATAAGCTAAAATATCGGGAAAATGAAAAACAGAAATTTAGTTTTTGTAATTATATTTTTTATGCCTTATATCGCTTTTGCAAATAAAATTGACAGTTTGAAAAGTGTTCTATTGAACAGTAAAAACGAAGAAAAAATCGCAGCATTAAAATCACTGATTTCTATTGTGCCCGATGAAGAAAAAGCTCATTTTTATAATGAATTGGCAGAGCAATATTTGGCTAACAACCCAATTAAATCTTTTTATTTTGCCAAAAAAGCCAAAGTTTTGGCACAAAAACTAAATCAGGAAAAAGAATTGGCATATTCATTAACAAAAATTGCGTATTTATATTTTATCCCCAAATTGAAATATGATAGTGCTACATACAATATCAACAAAGCAATAAAAATATTGGAAAAATACGGTAATAGTAATGAATTGGGTCTGGCATATAACTATGCTGGCATTTTTCAGGCAGACCAAGGCAAATTAAATACCGGATTGAATTATTTTAATAAAGCGGAACAAATATATTTATCTATTGGAAATTATTGCAGAGCAGCAACTTTACATCACAATATCGGGAAATTGAACAAATATTCCAAAAGTCCCGATGAAGTGAAAAAATATTTTATGGAATCTTTGGAAATGTATAAAAAGCACAACTGTGAGGAAAATTATGATTTTCTTTATACAAATCTAAGTGAAATATATATTGAACAGAAAAAATATGTTCTGGCAAAAGAGGCTTTGCTTAAAGCTTTGGAAATAGCTAAAAAGAAAAACGACATACATAGTATAGGAGTTTGCTTTTTCTCATTAGGAGAGTTAAATATGCACTTGGATACTTCAAAAGCAATAAAATATCTATTCAAAGCCAAAGTAATCGCTGACAGTGTAAAAATCGTAAAACTTCAAACGGCAGTAAGTATAGAATTGGCAAAATATTTTTTAACCATCCATAAACCTGATACTGCAAAAAAATATATAGATGATGCAATGGAAAAAGCAAAAAATTCCAACAAGCTCTTTTATCTTCAACAATCTTACAATTTATTATCAAAATATTATGAAAATAAAGGTAATTTTAAAAAAGCTTTGAAATATTTTAAATTAAATACGACTTATAAAGATTCTATCGGTGCAGAAAAAGTAAAAGTAAAAATAATGACTCTTGAAAACGATAAAAAAGAGAATCAAATCAATCTGCTCAATAAAGAAAATGAACTTATTCACCTACAGGAAAAACGTTCAAGAATTTATGCCTATCTGATTTCCTTGATTATGCTTCTAAGTGTAATCATTTCATATTTCTTGTTTAAAAATTATAAGCACAAGCAAAATGTTAAAAAAATGGAAATTCACCGGAAATCGGAACAAAAAATACTCGAATTGGAAAGAACACTTTTAAATTCCGTGATTCAAACCGAAGATAAAGAAAGAAAAAGGATTGCTGCGGATTTGCATGATGATTTGGGGCCTCTATTATCCAGTATTAAATTATATTTGGGTGAAATAGAATTTGTAAATAAAAGTGAAAGAAAATTATTACTTAACCAGATAATTGAATTAATAGATAAATCCATAAAAGACATACGAAATATCACAAGAAATTTAGTACCTGAGTCTTTTGCGGAAAAAGGTTTAATATCCGCATTACACTCATTTATTAACAGAATAAAATTTTCAAAAATAATAGATATAGAATTTGAAAATCATATTGATAAATGCAATTACAATAGAGGATTTGAAATAATTATATTCAGAATTATCGCAGAACTTATAAATAATACTTTGCGACATGCAAAAGCAAAATCAATACATATAAAACTGACTGAAGACAATAAAAACATTACTATTTCTTATAAAGATAATGGTATGGGTTTTAATGTTGAAGAAATCTTAAAAAGAGAAAATATCGGATTAGGATTAAAAAACATAAAGGAAAGAGTACATTCTTTAGGTGGTAAATTATCTATCAATAGTAGCAAAGAACAGGGAACTGATATACACATTGTCCTTGGAATAATAATGTAGGTGGCTTACCCTTTTGATACTACATATAGTAATCTACGGTGTATTCCTTCAATGTTTTATCTCTTTTTACATCTTTTATAAGTTTTTTTAATTGTTTAATATGTTTTTCAATAATTCCTAAATTTATTACCACTCTTTCCATTGTAGCTGAAAAATGATATAGGGGATCATTAAAATCATCATCAAGATAGTTCATATCACCAATAATATCATAATATTCTCCCCCTTCAAAATGCG
>JALSPW010000164.1 GCA_026985735.1 Saprospiraceae bacterium | reverse complement strand
TTTTTATCTTTTTTGTCCATCCAGAAAGCATGATCATCAACGTGCCTTTTGTTATTTCCTATATTTTTCCATGTTTTTCCTCCATCAGTAGTATATTTTGAATAAGTTTCCATTGAGTATATAGTATTTACATCAAAAGGGCTCGGATAAATTTCTCCGAAATATTGACCACTTGTATTATAATCACTCATTTTATTCCATGATTCACCTCGGTCTGCAGATCTGAAAAAACCACCTTTCCCCATAGCTGCTTCCACCATAAGGTAAACAATATTGTGATTAACGGGTGAAACTATTATCGACATACCTCCTTTGTCAACGCCCGGAATTCCTTTTGTGAGTTTTCGCCATGTATCTCCGCCGTCAATGCTTTTCCATACAGCTGATTCAGGTCCTCCTCCGATACGTGTTTGTGTTCGTCTTCTACGTTGTTCGGATGTAGCATATAGAATATTGTGATCGACAGGATCTATCGCTATATTGTTGACTCCTGTATTTTTACTTATTTCAAGTACTTTTTTCCATGTTTTGCCACCATCGGATGTTTTATAAAGCCCTCTGTCTCCTCCCGGTCCCCATACAGAACCTTCCGCTGCAACAAATACAATATCACTATTATCAGGGTGAATCAGGATTTTACCAATATGATAAGATTCTTTAAGCCCCATGTTTTTCCATGATTTTCCTCCATCAGTACTTTTATATACTCCATCTCCATAACTCACTGATCTTTGGTGATTGTTTTCACCTGTTCCTGCCCAAATTACATTTGTATTTTTCGGATCCATAGCAAGGCAGCCGACAGAATATACCGGATAATTGTCAAATACAGGTTTAAAAGTTGTTCCATTATTGACTGTTTTCCATATTCCCCCTGCAGCAACGGAAACAAAATATTCTGATGTATTATTAGGATTTACAGCCAAATCGGATATACGACCGGAAACAAATGCCGGAACCAGATTTCGAAATTTCAAACCGGAATAAATATTTTCCGGTATGGTATCGGTGTTTTTTGCGATTACGGATGTTAATAATGAAAAAATTACGAATAAAATAAGATTCGCTTTTAAAAATATAGATTTGTTTTTCATGATATTGAATTTTAAATTAAGAGTATAAATTAAAAGCATTGTAATTTCTCAAAGAGTGCTTTTAAAATAAAAAGAAAAATTCACAATTAAAATAAAACTACAGTAAAAGGCACCCTGAGTAAATTGTGCCTGTAAAACTAATAATTATTTGTGATTTTAAAAAAGAATAAGTATAAAAATCTACGAAATGCTTTATATTATATACTGAAATGTTTTAAAACAAGGTACCATATTTGAATTTGTATAAATACCGGAATGCAAGTGAGTTTATTTTGTAAAAGAAATAATTGTGAATAATACGAGTTAAAGGCCTGAAGTTTGAAAATATCTAATTACCTTTGCAAAAATTTTCATTTGATGGGTAAAATAATTGCAATTACAAACCAAAAAGGGGGAGTAGGAAAAACAACTACAGCTATTAATCTTTCTACTGCATTGGCTATTTTAGATAAAAAAGTGTTGTTGATAGATGCTGATCCGCAATCCAATGCAACTGCAGGGCTTGGAATAAGACCGGAAGATATAAAATATACATTGTATGATGTTATGTCCGGGATGACAGATGTAGGTAAAGCTGTTTTGCATACGGAAATATCTAATTTGGATATTTTGCCTTCAACGATAGATTTGGTTGGAGCAGAAGTTGAATTGGTTAATGAAAGAGATAGGGAATATGTGATGAAAGAATCTATTATGCCTGTAAAAAACGAATATGATTATATTTTCATTGATTGTTTGCCTTCCTTGGGGATTCTTACTGTAAATGCGCTGGTGGCTGCGGATTCGGTTATAATTCCGGTGCAAAGCGAGTATTACTCTTTAGAGGGATTGGGAAAATTGAAAGACACTATTTCTGCAGTTAAAAAATCTTATAATCCGGATCTTGAAATTGAAGGAATACTTATTACGATGTATGATAAAAGGCTTAGATTGGCTCAAATGGTTGTGGATAGTGTTAGGGATATTGTAACTGACCATATATTTGATACAATCATTAACCGGAATTCAAAAGTAAATGAGGCTCCTATGGTTGGTAAACCGGTTATTTTGTATGATGCCAATTCTACCGGGTCAAAAAATTATCTCAATCTTGCTTATGAGGTTTTGGTTCTTAATAATGATACTTTGTGAAATGATTTAATGTCAATGGTATAAAATTGAGTTTAATATTTAATTTAATAAAAATGGCTAAAAAAGAAGATTTAAGAAAAGGATTGAATTCATTGCTTAAAGATATTGAGAAAAAGAGCAGTGTGGAAAAAAAAGATGTTGTAAAAAAATTGAGCAATACGGTTGCTTTTGTCAGTATTGATAAAATTGAATTTAATCCATTCCAACCGAGAAACCAATTTAATGAAACGGAACTTAATGAACTGGTAGAATCCATTAAGACATTGGGATTGATTCAACCGGTAACGGTAAGAAGTATCGGAGGTGATAAATATCAATTGATTTCAGGTGAGAGAAGACTGAGAGCATCTAGAAGAGCTGGATTAAAAGAAATTCCTGCATACATCCGTATTGCAGACGATCAGGCGATGATAGAAATGGCTTTGGTTGAGAATATTCAAAGATCCGATTTGAATCCTATGGAAATAGCTTTTGCTTATCAACGATTGATAGATGAATGCAAGTTGACTCACGATAAAGTGGCTGATAGAGTTGGGAAAAACAGAAGTACCGTTACAAATTATCTAAGAATATTAAAACTTCCTC
>JALSPW010000163.1 GCA_026985735.1 Saprospiraceae bacterium | reverse complement strand
TTCTTTGTCAATAATTGATTAACATATTGAATACCATCAGGAACTTTCTCATTAAATATAATTCTACCGAGAGTGGTTTCTACTATTTTAGATTTTAATTTTCCTTCTTCATTTTCTTCAAATACTCTCAATTTGACCAAAGCATGTAAATCTACCTTACCTTCATTATATGCAATCATAGCTTCTTCACTTGAATAAAAGGTCAACCCCTCGCCTTTAATTTTATCATCGTCAGTAGATTTCCTGGTTTTTGTCAAATAATACAACCCAAGCACCATATCCTGAGAAGGCAATGAAATAGGTGAACCGTTTTGAGGATTCAACATATTATGAGCAGAGAGCATCAAGACCTGAGCCTCCAGAATTGAAGATTGGCTAAGAGGGACATGCACTGCCATTTGGTCTCCGTCAAAATCCGCATTGAACGCACCACATACCAAAGGATGTAATCTTATAGCTTTACCTTCAACAAGAACAGGCTGAAAAGCCTGAATTGATAACCTGTGTAAGGTAGGAGCCCTGTTCAATAAAACAGGATGTCCTTTCAAAATATTCTCAAGAATTTCCCAAATAACAGGTTCTCTTCTATCCACAAGTTTTTTAGCGGATTTTACAGTTTTAACTATTCCTCTTTCAATTAATTTTCTAATTACAAAAGGTTTGAATAACTCCGCTGCCATACCTTTGGGAATACCGCACTGATGCAATTTTAATTCGGGTCCTACAACAATAACGGAACGACCAGAATAATCTACCCTTTTACCTAGAAGATTCTGTCTAAATCTACCTTGTTTTCCTTTCAACACACCACTTAGGGATTTTAGTACTCTCCCACCTTGAGATTTAACCGCACTTGATTTTCTTGAATTATCAAATAAAGAATCAACAGCTTCCTGCAGCATTCTTTTTTCATTTCTTAAAATAACTTCAGGAGCTTTAATTTCCAAAAGTCTTTTTAACCTATTATTTCTAATTATCACCCTTCTATATAAATCATTTAGATCCGAAGAGGCAAATCGTCCTCCATCCAAAGGCACAAGGGGTCTTAATTCCGGAGGAATAACAGGTAGATACTGGATAATAGTCCATTCGGGTTTATTTTCTTCATGACGCAATCCTTCTCTAAAAATCTCAACGACATTAAGTCTTTTTAATGATTCCGATTTACGCTGTTGAGATGTTTCCGTAGCTGCTTTATGTCTCAATTCAAATGACAATTCATCCAAATCAATATTCATCAACATATCATAGACTGCTTCGGCCCCCATTTTTACAATAAATTTTTGAGGATCATCATCCGGTAATAGTTGATTATCTTCCGGAATAGTTTCCAGAATTTCAAAATATTCTTCTTCAGTCAACAAAGCATTTTTTTCAATTGTTCCTTCTTTTATACCGGGTTGAGTAACAACATATTTTTCATAATATATAATTGACTCCAAATTTTTTGTCGACATTCCGAGCAGATAACCTATTTTATTTGGCAATGACCGGAAAAACCAAATATGGACAACAGGAACCACAAGTTTTATATGTCCCATCCTTTCACGTCTCACTTTCTTTTCAGTCACTTCCACTCCACAACGGTCACACACAATCCCTTTATATCTAATCCTTTTATACTTACCACAATAACATTCATAATCTTTAACCGGACCGAAAATTCTTTCACAGAACAAACCATCTCTTTCTGGTTTATAAGAACGGTAGTTTATAGTTTCAGGTTTTAAAACCTCACCATAAGATCTTTCCAAAATATCATCAGGAGATGCTAATTTTATTGTAATGGAATTAAAATTATTATTTTCCTGCTGATCTACTTTTTTATTTCTAATCATATCAATAAAATATATTATTTATTATTAATTGAATTTCAATTCAAGAGCTAATCCCTTTAATTCATGTACCAAAACATTAAATGATTCCGGAATATTAGGCTCAGGAAGGGGATCCCCTTTAACAATCGCTTCATAAGCTTTAGCTCTTCCTTTAATATCATCCGATTTAATAGTCAACATTTCTCTCAAAATATTAGTAGCACCATAGGCTTCGAGCGCCCAAACTTCCATTTCTCCAAATCTTTGTCCTCCGAATTGAGCTTTACCACCCAAAGGTTGCTGAGTAATCAATGAATACGGACCTATAGATCTGGCATGCATTTTATCTTCTACCATGTGATTTAGTTTTATCATATAGATAACCCCCACAGTAGCTTTTTGGTGAAATCTGTCACCTGTTTCACCATCATAAAGATATGTTTGTCCATAGGACGGAAGTTTTGCTTCGGATATAAGATTTTCGATTTCAGAAAGTTTAGCTCCATCAAAGATTGGGGATGCAAATTTCAAGCCCATTTCCTTACCTGCCCAACCCAAAACCGTTTCAAAAATCTGACCGATATTCATCCTTGAAGGTACCCCTAAAGGATTCAAAACAATATCAACAGGAGTACCGTCTTCAAGAAACGGCATATCTTCCACTCTCACTATTTTTGCAACAATACCTTTATTTCCATGTCTTCCGGCCAATTTATCACCAACCTGCAATTTTCTTTTCTTAACAAGATAAACTTTTGCCAATTTAAGAACTCCGGCAGGTAATTCATCTCCAATATTGATATTAAACACTTCTCTTTTATACTGACCTATTATCTCACTTACTCTCAAGGAATAATTATGCAATAACTTTGCTACCAACTTATTCAGGTCTTCATCATCTGTCCAGTTGCTAAATTCAATTACGGCAAAATCTATTTCCTTTAAAAGTGATCTTGTGAATTTTGAACCTTGCGGAATCAATTCTTGACCAAAAACATTTTTCACTCCTGCCGATATCGAGCCATCAAGTAATTTCATCAATTTATCGATAAGCAGAGTATTCAATTCGTTCATTTCAACCGAATGTTTGGCATCCAGTTTATCAAGCAGATCTTTTTCTCGTAATTTTTGGTATTTATCTTTTTTAGCTCTTGAGAAAAGTTGTTTTCCAATAATTATACCTTTAGTAGACGGTGAAGCTTTCAAAGATGCATCTTTCACATCACCCGCTTTATCTCCAAAGATAGCCCGTAGCAATTTTTCTTCCGGAGTAGGATCTGATTCTCCTTTAGGTGAGATTTTACCAATGAGAATATCACCACCATTCACCCATGCTCCGACACGGATAATACCATTTTCATCCAAATCTTTCGTAGAATCCTCACTAACATTTGGAATATCATTAGTAAGTTCTTCTTCTCCTAGTTTTGTATCTCTGACTTCCAATTCATAATTTTCAATATGTATGGATGTAAAGATATCTTCTTTTATAACTCTTTCAGAGATTACAATAGCATCCTCAAAGTTATATCCTTTCCAAGGCATAAATGCCACCATCATATTCTGTCCAAGAGCCAGTTCCCCTTTATCTGTAGCATATCCATCACACAACAACTGTCCTTTTACAACTCTCTCCCCTTTCTTTACCAAGGCTTTCAGATTAATACAAGTACCTTGATTTGTTCTTAGGAATTTTGTTAAGGTATATGTTTTTATATTGCTATCAAGAGAAACTTTTTCTTGCTCATCTGTCCTGTCATATTTCAATACTATCTTTTCCGAATCTACATATTCGACAACTCCATCATTTTCAGCATTCAATAGCAAATTTGAGTCCTGAGCAACCAATCTTTCTATTCCTGTTCCTACAATAGGAGCAGCAGGTTTTATCAATGGAATAGCTTGACGTTGCATATTTGATCCCATCAAAGCACGGTTAGCATCATCATTTTCCAAAAAAGGAATCAATGAGGCAGAAACGCCGGTAATTTGATTCGGAGCAACATCAATATAATCGATTTCATTAGGTTCAAGTATAGGAAAATCTCCGTGTTCACGAGCCGCCACTTTATCTGTAATGATATTGCCATCACTATCAAGCGGGGTATTAGCCTGAGCTACTTTTTTATAATCTTCATCAGCGGCAGAAAGATATTCCGGATCTTCATTCATTATGACTTTTCCGTTTTCCACTTTTCTATAAGGAGTTTCCAAAAATCCCATTTGGTTCACTTTCGCATTTATAGCCAAAGAAGATATCAAACCGATATTCGGGCCTTCGGGAGTTTCTATAGTACACAATCTTCCGTAATGGGAATAGTGGACGTCCCTTACCTCAAAACCGGCTCTTTCTCTTGATAAACCACCGGGGCCAAGAGCGGAAATACGTCGTTTATGAGTAATCTCGGCAAGAGGATTGGTTTGATCCATAAATTGAGATAACTGACTGGTTCCGAAAAAAGAATTTATCACAGAAGATAATGTTCTGGCATTGATTAGATCCATTGGAGTAAAAACTTCATTATCCCTAACATTCATTCTTTCCCTGATAGTTCTTGCCAAACGTGCCAATCCAACACTGAACTGGGCATAAAGTTGTTCTCCTACCGTACGGATTCTTCTGTTACTCAAATGGTCGATATCATCCAATTCAGCACGGTCGTTAATGATATTTATCAGATACTTAATAATAGACATAAAGTCATCTTTAGTAAGTACTTTTACATCATCCGGAATACTAAGATCCAGTTTTCTATTTATTTTGTATCGGCCTACATTACCCAAGTCATATCTACTTTCAGAGAAGAACATTTTATCGATTATTCCTCTCGCTGTTTCTTCATCAGGAGGCTCTGTTCCTCTAAGTTGACGGTAAATATATGCGACTGCTTCTACTTCAGAGTTAGTTGGGTCTTTTTGTAAAGTATTATAAATTACAGAATAATCAAGATCTAAATTCTCTTTTTGAACAATAATACTTTCAACATCAGCATCTAATATTAATTTTATATTTTCTTCATCCAGAATTGTATTTCTTTCCAGAATAATTTCATTTCTTTCCAAAGAAATAAGTTCACCTGTATCCTCATCAACAAAATCCTCTATCCATTTTCTAAGTACTCTGGCTGCTAATTTTTTACCAATATTCTTTTTAAGATTAGTATTATCAGCCTTCACCTCTTCCACCAATTCAAAAATATCCAGTATTTCTTTATCCGAATCAAAACCCAAAGCTCTTAAAAGAGTAGTAACGGGCAATTTTTTCTTTCTATCAATATAAGCATACATAACCATATTGATATCTGTAGCAAATTCCATCCAGGCACCTCTAAAGGGTATAACCCTGGCAGAAAAGATTTTCATACCGTTAGGATGGAACGTTTGACTGAAAAACACTCCGGGAGATCTATGAAGTTGAGAGACTACAACTCTTTCAGCACCATTAATAATAAAAGAGCCTTTTGGAGTCATATAAGGAACATTACCGAGAAATACTTCTTGTTCTATAGTTTCAAAATCAATATGTTCTTCATCATTACAAGAGAGTCTCAGTTTAGCTCTAAGAGGTACACTATAAGTTAAACCTCTTTGCATACATTCGGGGATACTATATCTTGGAGGATCTATTTGATAATCCAGAAACTCCAATAGGAAAATATTCCTTGCATCACTTACAGGGAAATGATCTTCAAATACCCGATAGAGTCCTTCAGTATTTCTATTTTCGGGAGTTGTATCAATTTGGAAGAAATCCTTAAACGAATCTAATTGAATAGATAATAAATTAGGATAATTCACCGGCATTTTAATTTTGCCAAAATTTACTCTTTGTTTTCCAAGAGTAGCTATAGAATCGTTAAACGTCATTTCACAGAAAATTTTCTTTTGAGAAAAAAAGGAAAAAAATCATACTGAACTTTATCAGTATTAAGTATAACACAAAAGCTTAGCTAGTCCTTAACAACAAAGAACTAACTAAGCTAATACATTATATTTTTGAATTAAAATATACTATCATCAAGTAAATAACCGGAGTTTAGTATTATTTCAATTCAACAGTAGCACCAACAGCTTCTAAAGCTGCTTTAAGAGATTCAGCCTCGTCTTTAGGAGCAGCCTCTTTTATAACTGCAGGAGCTCCGTCAACTAAATCTTTAGCATCTTTTAAGCCAATACCTAGTAAAGTTTTAACTTCTTTTACAACTTTGAGTTTACTTGCGCCAGCTGATTCCAAGAAAACATCAAATTCAGTTTTCTCTTCAGCAGCTCCTTCTCCACCAGCTGCTCCCGGTGCGGCAGCAACAGCTACTGCAGCTGCAGCAGGTTCTATACCGTATTCCTCTTTTAATATATCAGATAAATCTTGTACATCTTTAACTGTCAAGTTTACCAATTGTTCTGCGATTGCTTTTAAATCCGCCATTTTTCTGGTTTTTAATTATTAAAAAAATTTATTAATATGCGTAAATACGCTTGGAAGCCAAAATTTATGCTCTTTCTTCAAGAGCTTTCAACAAGCCCATAATTGTATTGCCACCGGATTTAAGTGATCCGACAACATTTTTAACAGGGCTCTGTAATAGTGCAATAATATCTGCGATAAGTTCTTCTTTCGACTTGATATTTTTCAAAGTATCCAGATTCTCATCACCAAAATAAACAGCACTTTCAATATATGCTGCTTTCAAAATTGGTCTATCAAAATCTTTTCTAAATTCCGAAATTATTTTAGCAGGCAAATTACCTGTATCTGAAAACATTATAGCCGTAGGCCCTTTTAATGCATCATAAAGGGGCTCAAATCCTTTTTCTCCAGCACTTGATTCCATAGCCAGACGAGCGAGATTATTCTTAACTACTTTAAACTCAACATCTTTTTCAAAACAAATTCTTCTTAATTTATTTACCTGCTCAACAGTCAGAGTAGAAGAATCAGTAAGATAAAAGACTGAACTATTTGCAAATTTATCTGCTAATATTGATATAACCCGGGTTTTTTCCGCTTTATTCATTTCTTAAATTTTTTGAATTGAATTAATTAAATTGATTTGGAATCTATCTTTATACCGGGACCCATTGTAGGCGCTACCGAAATAGATTTCAAATAAGTTCCTTTTACAGTTGATGGTTTCATTTTAATTATTGTTTTAATTATTTCTTCTGCATTTTCAACTAATTTATCTGCAGAAAAAGATACTCTACCCACAGAAGTATGAATAATACCATACTTATCAACTCTAAAAGCAACTTTACCTTTTTTCACTTCCATTACAGCTTTACCGACTTCAGGTGTTACTGTTCCACTCTTTGGGTTAGGCATCAAGGATCTAGGTCCTAATATTCTACCTAATCTACCAACCTGTGCCATTGTTTGCGGCATAGCGATAACAACATCAAAATCCAACCAACCGTTTTGAATTTTTTGAACAAATTCATCCAAACCCGCATAATCAGCCCCTGCATCAAGAGCTTCTTGCTCTTTATCAGGAGTACAAAGTACTAAAACTTTCTTTGATTTCCCTGTTCCGTTAGGTAAGGAAACCGTTCCTCTAATCGCTTGATCAGCTTTACGAGGATCCACTCCCAGATTGATATGAAGATCTACCGAGGAGTCAAAAGATGCTATATTTACATCTTTAACCAATGCCATTGCTTCGTTTAACGGATAATCTTTATCATTATCCACTTTTGCAATAGCTGCTTTCATTTTTTTACTAATTTTTGCCATAACAAAATTTTTATAGGTATTAACGCTTTATTAAGCTCCCTATGTTTACAAATATTTTATTAAGAAGGAAAGTCTCCTTCAACTTCCAATCCCATACTTCTTGCAGTACCGGCAACCATTTTCATAGCAGATTCGATTTTAAAAGCATTCAAATCTTCCATTTTGCTTTCCGCAATTGTTCTAACCTGATCCCAGGTAACTTTACCAACTTTATTTCTATTAGGTTCTGAAGAACCTTTTTTCAAACTGGCAGCTTCCAGCAACTGAATAGCTGCGGGAGTTGTTTTTATAATGAAATTAAATGATTTGTCTTTAAAGACAGTAATCACAACAGGAACGACTTTACCCATTTTATCCTGAGTTGCAGCATTAAAACGCTTACAGAACTCCATTATATTAACTCCTTTTGCACCAAGAGCAGGACCAACCGGAGGAGCTGGATTAGCTTGACCTCCTTTTACCTGTAATTTAATAAATCCTTCTATTTCCTTTGCCATTTTATTATATTTAAAATTTTATTTTTAATTTGCCACTCAATAATAATTAATTTGAAATAACCAGTTCAAATAAGTAGCTACATTTTAAGATTGTTTTTCAGCTTGTAAAAAATTAAGTTCAACTTCTGTACCTCTTCCAAATATTTTGACGACAACTTTCAATGTTTTATTAGATTCATTAACCTCTGTAATATCACCAATAAAACCATTAAAAGGACCATCTATAATCTTAATTGTTTCACCAACTAAGAAAGGTTCGAGTAATTCTTCACCGATTTGTTGTGATTCATCAACTTTACCTAATAGCCTGTTTGCTTCAGCTTCAGACATTGCAACAGGATGCTCCCTTCCGAGGAAATGCATAACATTAGGCAAATTTGACAGATTTCTAATAATTTCACCTTTAAATCTTTTGGAATCAGCTTGAACCAAAATATATCCCGGCAATATGTTTCTTTCTATAATTACTTTTTTACCACTTCTGATTTTATAAACTTTTTCAGTTGGGACAACAATCTGATTAACAATATCACCCCATCCCGACCTGTTAATTTCCAATTCCAGTCTCTCTTTGATTTTCTTTTCTTTACCGCTAATTACTCTTAGTGAATACCATTTCATATCAGCAAATTAAAAATTGATATTATAGAAGAAATTAGTAAATGTTTTAGATATCAAATCAATCACTAAAACGAGTATAGCAAAAATAATCGAAGCAACTACTACAATTCTTGTAGCACTCAATAATTCAGGAAATCTCGGCCAACTAACTTTATGAATCAGCTCATTATAACTCTCCTTCAAATATAAAACTACGTTATTCATATTTACAATTTTCTATTTGTGTAAAATACACTAAATAATACAGGAATAAAACCATATTCCTTATTTTATCTGCACGGGCAGTAGGACTTGAACCCACAGCCTACGGTTTTGGAGACCGTCGCTCTACCAGTTGAGCTATGCCCGTATATCAATTATGAGCCATATTATAAAAGTTCTTTTAGTTTGTAAGTTAGTTTAAAAAATTCCCATTTTTAGAAACCACTATGTCCCACTCAACATCAAAATATTTTACATATTGATTTTAATAAAAAGACACTTTATTATCCGACCCTGTTATATTTTCAACAATTATCCTCTTAATTCTTTAATAAGAAGCATAGCAACAATAAAGTCATTAAGCTATAAATGAGCAGCCTAATTTTAGACTGCTCAAATACAATTTTGCTTTATCATATAAGGATTAATTATACTAATCCAGAATTTCTGTAACCTGACCTGCTCCAACTGTTCGACCACCTTCACGAATCGCAAATCTCAATCCTTTTTCCATAGCAATAGGTTGAATTAATTCAACTTCCATTGTTACGTTATCACCAGGCATTACCATTTCTACATTTTCAGGTAATTTCACATCTCCGGTAACATCAGTTGTTCTGAAATAAAACTGAGGTCTGTAACCATTGAAAAACGGTGTATGTCTTCCTCCTTCATCTTTACTTAAAACATAAACTTCAGCTTTAAACTTCTTATGTGGAGTAATGGATCCGGGAGCACAAATAACTTGTCCTCTCTTAATATCCGTTTTCTCAATACCCCTCAATAACAAACCGGCATTATCTCCAGCTTCCCCTCTGTCTAGAATCTTTCTAAACATCTCAACACCGGTAACTACGGATTTCATTGGTTTTTCACCTTCTTTCATCAAACCTACTATTTCCACAGGATCTCCAACATTAATCACCCCTCTTTCTATTCTTCCTGTAGCAACTGTTCCTCTACCTGTAATTGAGAAGACGTCCTCCACAGGCATCAAGAATGGTTTATCAACATCTCTAACAGGCTCAGGAATTTGCTCATCCACTGCAGCCATCAAATCTTTAATAGATTGAATATGCTTAGGATCACCTTCAAGAGCTTTAAGAGCAGAACCTTGAATAATAGCTGTATTGTCACCGTCAAATTCATATTGATCCAACAACTCCCTTACTTCCATCTCAACCAATTCCAACATTTCATCATCATCAACTAAATCCGTTTTATTCATATATACCACAATTTTAGGAACTCCTACCTGTCTTGCCAAAAGGATATGTTCCCTTGTTTGAGGCATAGGACCATCTGTTGCAGCAACAACCAAAATAGCACCGTCCATTTGTGCCGCACCTGTAACCATATTTTTGACATAGTCGGCGTGACCGGGACAGTCAACATGCGCATAGTGTCTGTTTTCTGTTTGATACTCTACGTGAGCAGTATTGATAGTAATCCCCCTTTCTTTCTCTTCAGGAGCAGCATCAATAGAATCGTAATCTGTTTTTTCTGCAAGACCGGCATCTGCCAAAACATAAGTAATAGCAGCAGTCAAAGTTGTCTTACCATGGTCAACGTGACCTATTGTTCCGATATTAACATGCGGTTTTGACCTTTCAAAAGTTTCTTTAGCCATTTGTTCAATTTTTACTAATTATTATAATAAATCAATTTATTACGAGCCAATGAAGGGATTTGAACCCCCGACCCCTTCCTTACCATGGAAGTGCTCTACCAGCTGAGCTACATTGGCTTATCTTCCAAGATAAACAACGAAGGGAAAAAAAAGAGCGGGCAACGAGACTCGAACTCGCGACCCTCAGCTTGGAAGGCTGATGCTCTACCAACTGAGCTACACCCGCTTTTAAACTTACCCTCACAATATATTATCACAGGGGACATTAATTGACTTTTCAAAAGTGGGGGCGATAGGATTCGAACCTATTCAGACTTAGTCACCAGATTTACAGTCTGGCCCGGCTCTCCCACTCCGGCGCGCCCCCTTTATAAATAATTTTAATACAAAACATTGTTAAAATAAGAATTATTTCATTTTAACGCTTTATATATATACTATTATTATATACGAGCCAATGGAGGGACTTGAACCCCCGGCCGGCTGATTACAAATCAGCTGCTCTACCAGCTGAGCTACATTGGCTTATCTTATTTCAAAATACACGTTTCAAAATCATTATTTCAAAAGCGGTTGCAAAGGTATATTTATTTTAATAAAAAACAAAATAATTTTTTAAATTTTTTGATTTTTTTTTTGAGACTGCAATAAAAACACTAATTTATACCTTTTTATGACTCAAATAACCATGATATATAATAATGTCTGCATATAAAATAATTAAAATTGAAAAATATGCACTTTATAGACAGACACTATATAATATGAAACAGAAAAAGAAATACTTTTATAAAAAGTTTTACTGAAACAATCACGGATTAATCTACACAATACCCCTCCATTTTCATTTTCATTATAACATAAGTTTAAAAATGAGGCTTTATCTGTTCTAAATTATAAATTTCCGTTATGTCATTTATAATAAGTAATACTCCCTTTAAAACCGCGGCAGTACCAATTTATTTATTTTTGTAACCACTCAGAT
>JALSPW010000162.1 GCA_026985735.1 Saprospiraceae bacterium | reverse complement strand
TTTTTGAAGCTCTGTCACAAGCGGGCGGTATGATGCGCACCGGAATACCAAAGTTTAGATTACCGGATCATATTCTTGATGATGAGATTGACAAAATAGTGCAAAAAGGGGTTAAACTTGTATTAAACAAAAAAGTTTCCATAAAAGATCTCGAATCCGGTTTTGATGCTGTGATATCAGCCGTAGGTTCTCATATCGGTTACAATATGAAAGTCAGTAATCCTCAGCTTGTAAAAGAGGGAATTGATTTTCTTAGAAATTTTAAATTGAATAATAAATCCGAGGGAATCGATAAAGGAGATGAAATAGCTATTATAGGTGGAGGAAATACAGCTATTGATGTTGCCAGAACAGTTTTAAGATTAGGAGCTATACCTACTATTTATTACCGCCGTACTGAAAATGAAATGCCGGCTATTCACATAGAAGTCGAAGAAGCATTGGCAGAAGGAGTGAAAATTAAATTTTTAACCAATTTGACAGATATACACGAAAGATCAGATGGCAGACTTCAATTGGAAATGGTAAAATATAAATTGGGGGCAGCTGATGATTCCGGAAGAAAAAAACCTATTCCCATAGATGGATCGCAATACACAATAGTTGCGGATAAAGTATTTGCCGCTATTGGTCAAACTTATGATAATTATATTTTTTCAGGAGAAAATATCAGAGCTAAACAAGGTAAAATATCATTTGATGCCAAAATACCTGTATTCAGCGCCGGTGATATGGCATGGGGCGGTACTGTGACAGAAGCAATAGGTAGTGGAAATAAAGTCGCAGAGGAAGTAAATGCTTACTTAAGACATCAATCGTATAGTCACGATGAACATTTATCAGAAGTGGTTTTACCTACTGATTTGAATGAAGTTTATTATTTACCAACACCGAGAATAAACAATGAAATTTATCATGCTAAGGATTTCTATAATGATTTTACTGAAGTAGTCAAATCATTAACATCCGAACAAATAATAAATGAAGGACATAGATGTTTGAGTTGTGGTGAATGTTTTACTTGTGGTAATTGCTTCAATTTCTGTCCGGATGCAGCTATTTCTTATGATGAAAACGGAAGATTACGAATAAACTATGATTATTGTAAAGGTTGCGGTATTTGCGTGGAAGAATGTCCTAGTTCCGCTATTGATTTCAAATTAATCGTTAAAAATTAAAAAGTTATAAAATGGTAGCAAAAGAAAAAGAGTCTATAAAAAAGAAAATATATCCAAGGCATACCGAGAAAATTATGAAAGGAAATTATGCTGCAGCGGAAGCGGCAAAATTATGCAGAACCGGATTTATTCCTGCATATCCGATTACTCCCCAAACCACTATTGTGGAACAATTATCCGATATGACGGCAAAAGGAGAAATGGATGCCGGATATATCAACATGGATAGTGAACATTCCGTATTTGCTGCAGCGATGGGAGCAGCTTTGGGAGGCGAAAGGGTTTTTACTGCAACTGCTGGTCAAGGCTTGTTTTATGCTCATGAAGTTTTACATGCTATCGCACATTTTAGATTGCCTATGGTAGTTTGCAATGTTGGACGACCTTCCATCCCCTGGAATATCTGGTCGGATCAATCAGATTCTTTATCACAACGTGATACCGGATGGGTACAACTATATGGAGAAAGTTCCCAGGAAGTTCTTGATACTATAATTATGTCTTATATTTTAGCAGAAAAACTGGATATTCCGGTAATGGTTGTTTTAGATGCTTTTTACCAGAGTCATACAAGTGAAAATGTCTGGATACCGGATCAGGATCTTGTTGATGAATTTTTACCGGCAAAAAGGAAAAAAGGTTATGAAATAGATGGTGAAAATCCAAAATCTTATGGTGGTTTAGTACCTCCCGAACATTATGGTAAATTCAACTATTCATATTGGAAAGCTATTAACAAAGTAGAAGATATTGTTACTGAAACAGGACATGATTTTGAAAAAAAATTCGGAAGAGGGTATGGTCCGATTGAAACGGTGAATATCGGGCCAAAAACTAAAATGGTATTTGTTACAATATCGAGTATTACATCAACAGTAAGAGGTGTAATTAAAAAATATCCTGAAATAGGTTTGATAAAACTAAGATTGGTAAGACCTTTCCCGAAAAAGACATTTCTTAAAGCTCTTGAACCTCTTAATGACGATGTAAAATTGTTAGTGGCCGAGAGAAATTTTATGGGAGATAATGAGGGTGCACTTATGCAAGAACTTAAAAGAGCAATGTACGGTGAAAGAAATCTTAAAATGTATGATTTCTATGTCGGTTTGGGTGGTAAAGATATACCGCCGGTTACCATTGAAAAAATTATTCACAGAGCAAAAACAAATCCTAAAAATGTAAATTGGATAGGTTTTTAATAGGTTAACAAGTTTTTTTTAAAGTAATTTATCAGATATAGAGTTTTTTGACAAAATGGTTCATGCGAGTAGTTACAAAAAAATAAAAAATAATATTATGAATTCAACGGCAAATTTTTTAATAAAAGAAGAAAAAGTATATTCCGGAGCTTTAAGTTGCAGAGGTTGCGGATGGGCATTATTGGTAAGACATCTGACAGAAGTTTTGGGTGAAAATGCAGTGTATGTAGTTCCGGCATCATGTTTTTCAATAATTTCCGGACCTTTTCCTCTAAACGAATTAAAAGGCAGCATAATTCATACTGTATTTGCTGCAGCATCTGCCACTGCAACAGGCATTAGAGCCGCTCTTGACAGGCAGGGTAAAAAAGATGTTCCCGTAGTTATTCTTGCCGGTGACGGGGGAACTTTCGATATAGGATTTCAGGCAATGTCGGGTGCAGCTGCAAGAAATGAAAATATCCTTTACATCGTAAATAATAACGGAGCTTATATGAATACCGGTATACAAACAAGTACAGCTACTCCTTATGGAGCTGC
>JALSPW010000161.1 GCA_026985735.1 Saprospiraceae bacterium | reverse complement strand
GTTTTTTAAAGGTGAATTTTTATTATTTTGGAAAAAAATTGACGGGAGTTTTCTTTTAACTCTCTTTTCAGGAATGGTCCTTGGGCTACTGTCCGGAGTATTTATTATCACATATTTAATAAAAAATCATATTGAACCTCTTTGGGGATTTTTTTTTGGTTTGATATTGGCTTCCGTTCTATTTATTGGTAAACAGGTGAGAAATTGGAATATTTCAAAGGTTCTCTTGTTAATATTGGGAATAGCCATTGCCTATTTTTTAGTTGCGATGCATCCCTTGCAAGGTTCAAGAGCTTACTGGTATGTTTTTATTTCCGGACTAATTGCTATTTCTGCTTTGATTATGCCGGGTATTTCAGGTAGTTTTATGTTGTTGATTCTGGGTATGTACACAGTCATTATTCCGGAAGTAAAAAATTTATTGATTAATAAAGAATTGAATAGCCTTATTATTATTATCGTTTTCGGATTTGGTATGTTGACCGGACTCTTTACATTTGCAAGAGTGATGTCATGGGCATTTAAGAATTATCATCAAAAAACTTTGGTTTTATTGACAGGATTTATGATTGGCTCTTTATATAAAATATGGCCTTGGAGATTGCCCGAGTTGTGGCTTAATAAAGAAGATGGTAACATTTATAATAGTATTTCAGAATTTATTTCAACTCCGCATGATAATATTAGAATAATTACTGAAAGACTTGTTTTCCCTGAAGATTATACCATTGGCAATCCTGATACTTTAATAGTATTAATCGCTGCTTTAATTGGTTTTTTATCTGTATTGGCATTAGAAAGAAACCAAAAAGTTTAACTTGTTTTTACTTCCTCTTAAATTTGTTTTTACAAAGCACTTATTTAGAACCTATCTACATAATGTATTTTATGAACTTATTTCGCTTGAAACAGTTAAAATGTTAAACATTATAATTATGAATACGAAAGAAAAAAACTTTGAAACAAAATTAATCCATTCGGGAGCGATTAAGGATCAATTTGGGGCAGTGGTTACTCCTATTTATCAGACATCTACTTTTTCATTTGAAAATGCTGATGACGGTGCTGATAAATTTGCTAAGAGGAAACCGGGATATATTTATACCCGTATAGCAAATCCCACTATTCAGGATTTTGAAGATGCAATGGCAGATCTTGAGAATGGATTTGGTGGTATTGCCGTGGCTTCTGGAATGGCTGCTGTGAATCTTGTTTATATGGGTTTTCTTAAATCGGGTGATCATATAGTTGCTTCAGAAGCTGTTTATGGACCGTCAAGGGTCGTGTTGGAAAAATTTTATACTCAATACAATATTGAATCGACTTTTGTGGATACATCTGATTTGAATGAAATTGAAAAAGCCTTTAAGCCTAATACTAAATTATTATATGTCGAAACACCAACTAATCCGACAATGGTAATTACAGATTTGGAAAAAGCTGCTAAAATTGCTCATGATAGAGGGATAATTATTGCTGTTGATAACACATTTAGTAGTCCTTATCTTCAAAAGCCTTTAGATCTTGGCTGTGATATTGTATTGCATTCTATTACGAAATTTATTAATGGTCATGCCGACGTTGTAGGCGGTGTAGTGGTAACTAAAACTAAAGAGCATTTTGATAAGCTTAATTCTTTGATGATACTTACAGGTGCCAATATGGATCCGCATCAAGCATATTTAGTGAGAAGAGGGCTTAAAACACTTTCAATCAGGATGGATAGAGCTGAAAAAAATGCTATGGAAATTGCTGAATTTCTTGAATCACATCCTAAAATTGAATGGGTTTCATATCCGGGTCTTAAATCTCATCCCCAGCATGAATTGGCAAAAAAACAAATGTCTGGATTTGGTGCTCTTATGAGTTTTGAAGTTAAAGGAGGTCTGAAAGCTGGAAAAATTATTATGGATAACGTAAAAGTATCTGTTTTGGCAGTTTCCCTTGGAGGGATAGAGACACTTATTCAGCATCCCGCTTCTATGACTCATGCAGCAATGGGAAAACAAGATAAAATCGAAGCAGGTATAACGGATGGTTTAATTAGACTTTCGGTTGGTATAGAAGATATCAATGATTTGATTAATGATCTTAAACAAGCTTTGGAAAAAGTATAGTTGTTGATTCTCAACCTCTTCTCCTTTTATATAATCGTGAATTAAATTCCTGTATTAATAGAGAAGGCGAAGAGATTGAGAAATGACGATTAAAGATAAAGCTTAAGCTTAAGCTTTTTTTACCGCTTCTATTGCAGCATCATAATCAGGTTCATCAACTATTTCCGGTACTTGTTCCGTATAAACTATCTTTTTATTTTCATCTAAAACAATTACAACTCTTGAGTGCAATCCAGCCAAAGGCCCGTCTATTATTTCCAATTGATAGTCTTTTCCAAACTTACATGTTCTGAAATCAGAAAGATTAACAACATTGCTAATACCTTCAGATGTACAAAATCTACCGTGGGCGAAAGGTAAATCTCTGGAAATACACAAAACTGTAGTGTTTTCCAAACCTGCTGCTTTTTCATTAAATTTTCTTACTGAGGTTGCGCATGTAGGTGTATCTAAACTCGGGAAGATATTTAAAACTATCTTTCCTTGAAAATCATTTAATTTTTTTTCCGATAAATCAGTCCCTGTTAAAACAAAATCTGTTGCTAAATCACCGGTTTTAGGAAGTTGTCCTAATGTGTGAATCTTGTTTCCTTTTAATGTAATTTCTGCCATCTAATAATTTTTTTGTTAAATAATAATTTGTTTCCTTAAATATCAATTAATATCTGCCTATAAAGTAATTGTTTTTAAATTTTAATGATTTTATTGACAAACACTAATTAGTGTCTGTCCATAAAGTCATCAAAAAAGTTTAAAATTTCTATTTTTGAATATAGTTTATCATTGATTTTATTCAAAACTCTTTATTTTA
>JALSPW010000160.1 GCA_026985735.1 Saprospiraceae bacterium | reverse complement strand
ATCCCGCACGTCCCCCAAAGTAGTGCCACTTCCCCCTATCATTTTCTGCAACGAAGTGAAAGAAAATTATAAGGGGGAGCGCAGTGCTTTGAGCGTTGCCTGAGGGGGTAGCGTTGCCAATTTTGCACAACTACCTTTTTGCACAGCTACCCTCTGACTCCCCATTTCTCCGCTACGCTGCGAAATCGGGAGAACCGCATCCCGCACGTCCCCCAAAGTAGTGCCACTTCCCCCTATCATTTTCTGCAACGAAGTGAAAGAAAATTATAAGGGGGAGCGCAGTGCTTTGAGCGTTGCTTGAGGGGGTAGCGTTGCTAAAATCACCATTGTCCCCTTTTATCTTTTTACTTTTATCTTTCAAACTTGAAACTTGAAACCTTAAATTTTTAAACAATACATTCACGGTTCACATGTTTTTGTCAACCATTTTTATGAGACCTCAAAATGCCCAATGTGCATGAACATAGGGCGAAATCATTTAAACAAGGGCTGAACAGTGCATGAATGTCATTTTTTTGTTTAGTTGCCCTTCTGATTTTTTGTCAAAGATATCGTTTTTTTTTGCCATACTCTCCCATGACTCCTATAATTGATTGAGGCGCTTGTATGAAATAGAAAAACACCAAATTGTAACATTCTATGTTTATTTGACTATATTTGCGTAATGTTTAAAACCACTTTGACCATATTATTTCTTTTTTTAACTATTATGCTCTTTGGGCAGGAGCCTGCTTACAAAAAATATACTACTGAAACCGGTATGCCGGATTATTACTACTTTTATCTTGCTTACGCCAATGATACTCTGTTTTTGTCCACAGATGAAGTCAATTTATATACCTTTAACGGAATAGATTTTAAAGAAATAAAACACCCTCCAAGTAAATATATGTTCAGGGAAATAAAATATCTGAAAAAAGGATATTTTATGCGAAATACCGTGAATAATTATTGGTACAGACCTGTCGGTGGTGATTGGATGACGATAAAAACCCCAAATAGCAATATTGTTTTTCACGATACATTATTGGGGTTCAATTCAGACACTATATTGTACTTTAATGAGAATTTTGCGAAATGGGATTTTTTAATGAAAATAAAAAATCCCGACATTTCCGTTAAGACTCATTATCCTTATATTTATTTGGATAAAAATAATAAAAAAACACTAATATATAGAAAAAGGGTCAAGACCAAATTAGAATATAATAAAGGTGAAAGTTATTATGATATAGTTGCTGATACTTTTATTTACATACCTGTCAATTCATTTCAATGCCAAGGCTCTTTTAACGGCAAAAATATTTTTCTTAATCAAATAACGGGAGATATCAAGTGGGATTTCTTTAAAGATACTATTTATCCCTTATCGGAAATGCATAAATCAGTATCTCCTTCATTAAATTATAGATTAGTAGGAAAACAAAGATTTGATGATCACAATAAAATAATTACTTCCAATATATTTGAACAAGAGAATAAATTGCATTTTGTTTCTTTTGATACACTTACAGGAATCAATTATAGAGGGACATTTAATATACCAAGAGCAAATTACAAAAGAATAAGCGAAGATTTATTTTTTGTAGGATCTTTTGAAGGAATGTTTAAAGTAAATCCTAATAATACGTATTATTCACTTCATAATTCTGGTATAAACAAAAATATAAGATCTATAGTTAAGCATAAAGGAACTATCCTGATGGCAGGATATGGTTCAGGATTTTGCAAATTGAAAAACAATGATTTTGTACTCATGTCAGCTCCATTTCAGAAAGGGAAATATAAAAATATATTAAATGGAGGTTTTGCTCTCAATGAAAATGAAGCTTATTTTTTTAACGAGGGCTATAATACATTGAATATACTCAAAAATAATAAGATCAAGGCTTATGAAATATACTCTAATGGACAAAGGTCATGGGCTAAAGGCTATTTTATAGATACACTCAACGATGGAAGATTGGCATTTTCCATGCAATATGATAATTTTGGTGTATTGGATAGTATAGTCAAAAACAGGGTTTATATCACAGCTTTAGCTGATAATTATGGAATGAAACACGGCAATTCATGGGTGTTTGACCAAGATGATAATAGCCGAATATGGCTTGGTAGATTCACTGCAGGATTAGCGGTATTTGACACAAAAGCGGATACAGTAATTCAATATATTTATGATTTGGATGAAAAGAAAAGTTTTGGCGTCGTCTCTATGTATATAGATAGATATGATCAATTGTGGTTGGGCACAAATAAAGGTCTTTATATATTAAAAGATGTAAGTAAATTTGATATTTATAATTCAAATATTTTTGACCAAGCTGTACATATAGAATTGCCAAATGGTGACAATTCATTAGTTGCAGCAATTAAAGAAGTTGGGAAATTTATCGTTGTAGGTAATAAAACAGGAATAAGCTTTTTGAAAAAAGGATATTTTGACCCTCAAGTCAAATCTCCTATTCATCAGTTAATATATGGAGAGGATATTAATGGTTCAGGAACAGAGCAAAACTGTATGCTTTATGATAAGGAAAGGTATCTATGGGTTTCAACTATAGATGGCGTATTAAAAATTGATATGTGGGCTATTCATATCGATACAACCGGCATTGATATAAAATTTGATGATGTGAAAAATGCTGATAATTATTTGGAAATATCTGATGATAAAATTAAAATTAATGCAGTTAAAAGGAATTTGAATATAAGATTTTCATCAAAGGATAATCCTTCCTTTTTAAATAATATCTATTATGACTTCATGCTTACAAATAGCAAAAACGACACATTAATTAACCAATGCAGAAGTAAGAATAATAGTTTAAGAATTGATTACTTTAATCCGGATAATTATTTATTAAAAGTAAAGGCATATAAAAATGGTATTTTGAAAGATACGGCTGTTTTAAGTATATTTGTACCATACACTTTTGGGGAAAATCCCTGGATTTGGTTACTCCTGAGTGTCATCTTTTTGTCCTTATTATCAGGGTTTTTCTATTATCGTAAAGAGAAAATAAAACAAATAGCAAAAAAAGAATTATCTTTGGCAAAAACAGAAAATGAAAAAACCCAACTTAAAGTCCAGGCAATAATAAGTACATTTAACCCGCATTTTATCAATAATAGCCTTCATTGGGTACAGTCAAAATATTATAAAGACCCTGAGATGACAAAAATGATAGGAAGATTGTCGGATAATATTAATTATATTTTTAAAATAACTAAGTCAGGATCTGCTGTTCATAAATTGAAAGAAGAATTAGAAATTATTCAAAACTATATTACAATACAACAATTGAGGTTCGGAAATACATTTAAGTATATCCCCCCATCCTTGGAATCTTTAAATAAATTTGGGGATTTGGAAATAATTGTTTTACAAATACAGATTCACGTAGAAAATGCAATTGAACACGGCATTAGAAATAGAGTAAACAGTTCTTTTGTGAAAGTTGATGTTTTTGCTGCAGACCAATATATCGTAATCACAATCACTGACGATGGAAATGGTCGAACAGCAGCAAAAAACATAAAATCAAGAGGCAATCAAACCGGAGTAAAAATGCTTAATGAATTGCATATTATATATAATGATGATGATATAAATCGAGCTAAAATACAGAGTTATTATGAAGACGATATTTTTGAAGATGAAAATGTAAAATACGGCACAAGGGTTGTAATAAAAATACCTGAAAATTACATTTATAATATATCAAAATAAAGTATATAGCTTCGACAAGATACTCTTATCAGAAGTACCTTTCTATCTCCTTGTGATATCTATCTTTAATTTCTCTCAATAATTCAATTTTGATATTTGGTTTAAATACCCTGACCATATCTACAATAGTATTGTCCATAAAGAAAATACCAACGGAAACATCATAATTGCGATTACTAATATTGTTTTTAATATCATAAGTTATTTTTCTGAACAATTCCCAATTCAAATGATTTGGTATTGCTATGTAATACATATGTTCTGTCTTGGAGTCTTTATATAAATTCTCTTCAATTTTTTCAATATTATAATATTTGCTTACCTTTATTGAAACAGTAAGATCGTCCTTATACCTTCTTCTTTTCATTAGCACCAATCCTTCTTCTTGAAATGCATTTTGTATGAGAGGTATTTCCTCATACGAAGGAAGACCTTTCACCCTAATACCAAAAAAGAAATTGTTCCCAATTGCAATTGTTGCAGCCGAACAATTTATGTCATAATCAGTAAATTTGTTTATCTTTTGAGCTGCTCTTATTATTTTTTCCCATGAATACTTGTTTTTTGTTACAAGCAAAATAGATCTTGGTCTAAATTTATCAATCATTGGCTGCCCATGATATCCCGGAAATGGATGATTAACATTCACAACCAAAGTGTTTGGCAGAATATGATGCTTTAAAAAATCAACTTTTTCTTCTTTTATTGTATATCCCGTTGTTTCAATAGGTCTATTCATAATATCAATTATTTTTAATGGTTTGTGAATATTTGACACGTAAATCTAGATAAAAATTTAGTATTTTCAAAATATTTGATAAGATAATATTTATTATTTTTTCTTATTAATTATTTCTTTTAGCTTAGATACGTATGTGTATCATATTGATATATAGTTTGTATACCTAGTATTAATGGCAGCTATAAGTGCTGATTTATTTATTAAATAATAATAATATCAAAACCTTGTTTATTCATATTTGTTAATATTGTTAACTAAACTATATAAATGGAACAAGTGAAAAATAAAGTAATTGACGAATTTGCAAATAAAGACTACGAATTTGGATTTACTACTGATATAGAAATGGAGTTGGCTCCAAAAGGATTAAATGAAGATATAGTACGCTATATTTCTGATAAAAAAGGTGAACCTCAATGGATGCTTGATTATAGACTTAAAGCTTATCGCTATTGGTTAACAATGAAAATGCCGAATTGGAGTCATTTAAAAATACCTAAAATAGATTATCAGGATTTGAGCTACTTTGCTGCACCTAAAGATATGCCCAAATATGAAAGCTTGGATGAAGTAGATCCTGAATTGATAAAAACATTTAATAAACTGGGGATACCATTAGAAGAGCAAAAAAGACTTACCGGTATCGCTGTTGATGCTGTATTTGATAGCGTCTCGGTCAAAACAACTTTCCAAGAGACACTTAAAGAATTGGATATTATATTTTGTTCAATGAGTGATGCAATAAAAGAACATCCTGATTTAGTAAAAAAATATATTGGAAGTGTAGTACCCCATACTGACAATTATTATGCAGCTCTAAATGCAGCAGTTTTTAGCGATGGTTCTTTTTGTTATATTCCTAAAGGTGTACGCTGTCCTGTAGAATTATCGACTTATTTTCGAATTAATACGGCAGGAACAGGGCAATTTGAGCGAACATTGATAGTAGCTGATGACGATTCTTATGTAAGTTATCTTGAGGGATGTACCGCTCCACAAAGAGATGAAAACCAACTACATGCTGCTGTAGTCGAAATAATAGCTGAAAATAATTCTGAAGTAAAATACAGTACAGTACAAAATTGGTATCCTGGAAATAAAGAAGGTAAAGGTGGTATTTATAATTTTGTTACTAAAAGAGCGATTTGTAAAGGAAATGGCTCAAAAGTCTCTTGGACTCAGGTCGAAACAGGCTCTGCAATCACATGGAAATATCCAAGTACAATTCTAAAAGGAGATGATTCAATCGCAGAGTTTTATTCAGTAGCAGTAACCAACAATCATCAACAGGCTGATACAGGTTCGAAAATGATTCATTTAGGAAAAAACTCAAAAAGTACTATAGTCTCTAAAGGGATTTCAATTGGACAAAGCCAAAACACCTATAGAGGAATGGTAAAATTTGGTAAAAATGCCCATAATTCCAGAAATCACTCTCAATGCGATTCTCTATTGATGGGTGATAGATGTGGAGCGCATACTTATCCGTATATTAAGGTCGAAAATAATACAGGGATAGTAGAACACGAAGCTACAACTTCAAAAATTGCTGATGACCAATTGAATTATTTAAAACAACGCGGTCTTGACGAAGAGCAAGCTGTTAGCCTCCTTGTTAATGGATATGCAAAAGAAGTTTTAAAACAACTGCCAATGGAATTTGCTGCAGAAGCAACAAAATTGCTCTCGATTAGTATGGAAGGAAGCGTTGGATAGAATAATAAGGACAAAGAGCGCTAAAAGCAATATAACCAAATGATGGTAGTCTTTTTGCTTGTTGATAAATCAAATTGTAAAATATACAATAAAGAAAATTATATATAAATAGAAGAACGAGCCATGAGCTATTCTTAGAAACAGAAAATAAAAAATAAAGAAATGAAATTAATAGAAATAAAAAATCTACATGTTAATATTGATGATAAAGAAATCCTCAAAGGCTTTGATCTCGATATCAATAGGGGAGAGGTGCATGCTATCATGGGGCCTAATGGCACAGGAAAAAGCACACTCGCATCAGCTTTAGTAGGTAAACCTGACTATGAAGTAACAGCGGGGAAAGTAATATTTAAAGGTAAAGATCTCTTAGAAATGGAGATAGAAGAAAGAGCTTTAGAGGGGCTTTTTCTAGCATTTCAATACCCTGTGGAAATACCGGGAGTAAGCATGATCAATTTTATGAAGACTGTCGTAGATGCAAGAAGAAAGCACAATAATGAAGACCCCATTTCCCCTGTTGACTTTTTGAATCTAGTAAAAAAAAGCAGCAAATTGGTTGGTATTAATGACAAAATGAAGGGAAGGGCTGTCAATGAAGGATTTTCAGGAGGAGAAAAGAAAAAAAATGAGATTTTTCAAATGGCAATGCTTCAACCGGACCTGGCTATACTGGATGAACTGGATTCTGGTTTGGATATTGATTCATTAAAACATGTAGCAGAAGCTATAAATAAACTTAGAAATAAAAATAATGCATTTTTAATTATTACACATTACCAGAGATTACTGGATTATATCGTTCCTGATTATGTTCATATAATGAATGATGGTAAGATAGTAAAATCAGGAGGCAAAGAACTCGCAATGGAACTTGAAAGTATGGGTTATGATGATATAATGAGTAAAAATTAAAGTGGATATGATAGATTTTTATAATAGATTATTTAATAGCAAAAAGGAAGAGCTCGAAACTCAGATTTTGTTGAAAAATATACGCAAACAAGGGCTCAAAGACTTTGGAAGAATAGGATTTCCAAATATAAAAATGGAAAAATGGAAGAACTTTAATACCAAGGCTTTCCTTAAAAATCAATACGAAATTTGTTTTGAAGATAAAGATAATAAATTGGACTTTTTCTCTAAGATTAACGGATTAGAAAGCCCTGACACTATCGTTTTTCATAATGGGCATTGCAGTTACAATATGCAACTGGATGAGTATAAAAACGGTGTTATTTTTGGTTCTATAAAAGCTGCTGCTGCTAAATATCCGGAATTGGTTTTGAGATATTTTAATAAAGCTAATAAACAAAATCTGAATGGCTTTAATGCTTTGAATAGTGCATTTGTACAAGATGGATTTTTCCTTTTTGTTCCTAAAAACACTAATATTGATTTTCCTGTTTTAGTGACAAATAGCTATGATGATGATCAATACCATATGGCTAATAGTAGGAATATCGTAATTTTAGAACAAAATTCTAATTGTGAAATTGTTCAAATAGAATCTTCAACTTCTTATTGTAATACTTTCTCAAATAATATTACGGAATTATTTATTGGAGAAAACAGCACTCTTTCTCTTAATAAGTTACAAAAATATTCCGGCAAATCTATCGACATTGAATCAACGTTTGCCATCCAAGAAAAAAAATCTACTTTTCATAATAATATCACAATAATAGGTGGGAATAAATTAAGAAACGATGTTCATATCAAATTGAATGGAAAAAATTGTTTTGCTGATGTCAATGGGGCTTTTGTTTTGGACGATATGAATGAGGTTGATAATAATGTTTATATTGATCACGCTAAGGCTGATTGTGATTCCAATCAAAATTTTAGAGGTGTTCTTGATGACAAAGCAAAAGGTGCATTCACAGGATATGTCCTGGTGAGACAAGATTCGCAACGTACAAATGCATACCAATCAAATAAAAATATCGTATTGTCCGACGATGCTTCTATGAGTACCAATCCCTTTTTGGAAATATATGCTGACGATGTCAAATGTAGCCATGGAGCTTCAGTTGGTAACCTTGACGCCAATGCTATGCTTTATCTACAAACTAGGGGCATACAGAAAGATAAAGCAAAGGAGTTGCTGCTTAGTGCATTTGTTTTGGAAGCGCTTAAAGGTGTCAAAAACACAAAGTTTAAAGAAATCGTTTCTAAAGAGATTGAAAACAAAATATTGAAGGTCTAAGTTATGAATATCTCTGAAATAAGAAAGGATTTTCCGGCATTATCACAGATTGTCAATAATAATAGATTGATATATTTTGATAATGCTGCTACTGCTATGAAACCACAAACTGTAATTGATGCCGTTTCTGATTACTATTCTACAATAAATAGCAATGTACATAGAGCAGGGCATTATTTGAGCGCACAAGCCACTTTGGCATACGAAAATGCAAGGCAGAATATAGCAGACTTTATTAATGCAAATGAATCATCAGAGATTATTTTTACTAAAGGGACTACTGAGTCAATCAATTTTTTAGCTGAAGTTTTGAATAAAGAAATATTAAAAACCGGTGATGAAGTAATTTTGACAAGAATGGAACACCATTCCAATATTGTTCCTTGGGTCGATATCAAAAAAAATAAAGATATAAAAATAAAAATTATTGAGATTGATCATAAAGGAAATTTAATTTTGGATAGTATTAATGATATCATTACGGATAAAACAAAAATTCTTTCAATTACTCATTCTTCTAATGTCCTAGGTACGATTAACCCAATAGATAAATTGATAAAGTTGGCGAAGAGTAGGGGAGTAGTCACAATAATAGATGGTGCACAAGCAATAGTACATGAAAAAGTCGATGTTCAACAATTGGATTGCGACTTCTATTGTTTCTCCGGGCACAAATTATACGCCCCTATGGGAATAGGTGTTATTTACGGTAAAATGAAATTTCTTAAAAATTTAAATCCTTATCAAAAAGGTGGAGGAATGATAAATAAGGTAAGTTTTGATTCTGTTACATACAATTCACCTCCTTATCGTTTTGAAGCAGGGACTCCCAATGTGAGTGGAGCTATTGGGTTGTCAAAAGCTATTGATTATATTAGTAATATCGGTTTGGATATTATAAAAGAACAAGAACAAAAGTTGTTGGCGTATGGCACCGAAAAATTAAATGAAATAGACGATCTGTTTATTTTCGGACAATCCTGTGATAAAGATCCGATTATTTCATTTGCTATTAACGGTATTCATCCAATGGATTTGTCTATGATATTGGATAAATTAGGTGTTGCTTCAAGAAGTGGAACGCATTGCACTCAACCTCTTTTTGAGAAATTGAATGTCAGTTCAAATACAAGAATTTCCTTTGCTTTTTATAATACTTTAGAAGAAATAGATACTTTTGTTGAAGGATTGATTAAAGCTGTAAATTTGTTAAAATAACATAGAGATGACAATATTAGAAAAAGAGAAAGAACTTATTGAAGAATTTGAACTTTTCGACGATTGGATGGACAAATACACCTATATAATCGATATGGGAAAGCATTCTTGCCAAACCTCAGAAATAAGAAAACCTGAAAATCTTGTGAGGGGCTGCAATTCTCAGGTATGGCTAGATGCGAGATTTGATGATGGAAAGATGTTTTTTAGAGCGGATAGTGATGCTCTGATTCCAAAAGGGATTGCTCAAATACTGGTCAGAGTATATTCGGACAATTCACCGACAGAAATTATAGAACATAAAGCTGAATTTATCAATAAAATCGGTTTGGAACAACATTTATCTCCAAATAGAGCAAATGGTTTGGTTTCAATGCTAAACAAGATTAAAGAAATTTCAAAAACGTATTTATAATTGCATTACGAAGTATAAAGAAATATGGATATTGACGAAACAAAAGGAAAAATAGTAAGCGTTTTAAAAAGAATATATGATCCGGAAATCCCCGTGGATATTTATGAATTGGGGTTGATATATGATATAAATTTGGATGAACATGGCATTGCTGACATTGTGATGACCTTGACGAGTCCCAATTGTCCGGTGGCCGATAGTATTGTGAATGAAGTAATAGTAAAAATAAAAGAAATAGACGAAATCATAGATGTAAACATGCAACTAACCTTTGATCCTCCATGGGATTCTTCAATGGCATCAGAAGTCGCCCAACTCCAATTAGGGATACTTTAGACCAAATTTATGTTAAAGAATACCCCATTTTAAACTATTTTATTAACTTTGACGTTTATTTTTAAAATTTTGTGTTGCGATGAGTAAAAAAGATAAAGAACTGTTTATAGATATCGGTGTAGGGCTTCTGTTAGGTACTTCAATAATAGTAGCTTTGTTTTTTAATAAAGAGGTTTTATCTTTATTTAATTCTGAAAATAAGACGGAATCCACTATTGAAGTTGTTTTAGAAAAAAATACTATTAACAAAACAAAATTTGGATTTGATATCAAAAAATATTTCTTTGAAGAGGGTAGGGTGAAACCCAATGAAATATTGGGTTCAATCTTGTATTGGGAAGATGTTCCTTATAGTAAAATTGAGGATTTAGTTCAAAAAGCAAAGAATGTTTTTAATGTAAAACAAATTAGAGCAAATAAAAAAATTACCTTTGTAAGGAAAGATAGTTGTGGTGATCTGCAAAGTTTGATTTATGAACCCAATGATTTGTCCTATATAGTATTTAATATTGCTGATTCGGTCTATGTCAAAAAAGAGTTTAGACCTGTAGAAACTAAAGTGGAATTTGCAACAGGGGAAGTACATACATCATTGTGGAATTCTATGAAAGATAATGACTTAAGTATCTCTTTAATTGACAAAATGGAGGATGCATTATCCTCTGAAGTTGATTTTTACCATGCAAAAAAAGGAGATCAATATAAGCTTTTATTTGAAAGAAAATATATTGATGGCAAACCAATCGCGATAGGTAGGTTACTGGGAGCATATTATTACAATACCGCTCCTAAATTTGCATTTTTCTACGAATCAAAAGATTATCAAGGCTATTATAATTATCAGGGTCAAGCTACTAAAAAAGCATTTTTAAGAGCTCCTGTCAGATTCTCAAGAATATCTTCACGATTTAGTAATAGAAGATTTCATCCAATTCTGCATAGGATTAAAGCACATTATGGTACTGATTACGCTGCACCTTACGGTACGCCGATTCTCGCAGTTGCTGCCGGAACAATAGCACGTAAAGGATATGGTAAGGGTAATGGTAATTTTATTACAATTAGACATGATAAAACTTATACTACTACTTATTTGCACATGCAAAGATTTGGAAAAGGAATTAAAAAAGGTGTTCATGTGACTCAAGGTCAGGTGATAGGGTACGTAGGTTCGACAGGACTCGCTACAGGCCCTCACGTTTGTTTTAGAATGAAAAAAAATGGAGTACCTATAAATCATTTAAAAGAGAATTTTCCTTCTCCTGAGCCATTACCGGATAGTGCTCTTACTAAATTTTATGTAGCAAGAGATAGTATTTTAGAATTGATGAAATCTTTGGATTATTTAAGTGATACTACTAATCACCAAAGTTTTGTGATTTATAAAAAAATTGATTCAGCGACGGTTAAACCTTAGCTAAAGATAGTAAAAATAATAGAAAATTCTTTTCTTTTTTAGTAGTATAATTTACCGTATTTTCAAACAATTAATAAATCTTTTTTTTGGGGGAGACAGTTATTCTGAAATTAGCCATTCCTTAATATACACTTATTTCAAAAGCGCTATTAAACATAATATATATTATGGGCTATTAGTATTTTTAATGTTGTATTCCATAAAATAAGTTATTGGAGTTTGCTTGCAGAATAACATGTCTGTTAATATTTAGTTATTATTGCAATGAATAGGATTTTTTATTACTTTTGTATGTTTTAATATTTATAATCGGTAATATACTTTTTAGAATCATTTAATAAATAACTATGAATAAATTTTTCTTTTCCTTAATGGCAATCTTTTTTTTGTCTCAGAACTTTGTTACAGCTCAAAAACCTGAGTACAAAATATCTGCTATTGGTTTTTACAATTTAGAAAATCTCTTTGATACAATTGACGCGCCGGACATTTGGGACGAGGAATTTACTCCCAATGGTTCAAAAGTTTGGAATACGAGCAAATACAAGGAAAAACTAAAAAATATGGCTGAAGTTATTTCTAGAGTTGCTACTGAAAAATCTAAGGATGGCTTAGCCATTTTAGGAGTTTCTGAAATAGAAAACAGAACTGTTTTAGAAGATTTGGTAAAACAACCTGCTATAGCTAAACGAAGATATAATATCATTCATTTTGATTCTGATGATTTTAGGGGGATTGATTTAGGTTTATTGTATCAACCAAAATATTTTACACCTAAATCAGCTAAATCTATTCCGGTATATCTTTATTCGGGTAAAGAGAGGGTATTTACAAGAGATATCCTCTATGTTTCAGGGCTTATGTATGGAGAAATGATACACATCCTTGTGAATCATTGGCCTTCTAGAAGAGGAGGAGAATCCAAGACATCACCATGGAGGCAGCAAGCTGCTTCTGAATGTAAAAAAGTGATTGATTCTCTTACAGCTATTGATCCTATGGCTAAGGTTATAGTCATGGGAGACTTAAATGATAATCCAAATAACCCGAGTGTAAAAAAAGTTCTAAAAACTAAACGTAAAATAAAAAAAGTAAAATCAGGTAGTGATAATATGTACAATCCCATGGAGAATTTTTTCAGAAAGGGAAATGGTACGACGGCCTACAGGGATGCCTGGAGTTTGTTTGATCAAATTATTCTATCTTACGGTTGGTTACCAAAACATCAAAAAGGATTAAGGTTTTTCAAAGCCAAAATTTTCAATAAAAGCTTTTTAGTGCAGAAAAAAGGACATTTTAAAGGCTATCCTAAAAGGACTTTTGCAGGTGGGGAATTTATCCATGGTTATAGTGATCACTTTCCTGTATATATCTATGTCGTTAAACAAAAATAATAAAAGTATAGGAGGCAGCTTAAAATCTCCAGTTGTATTGAATTCTGAATTTAGGGATACTCTTAAACAATTGGAGAATACCGATGAATCTTACTTTATTACAGGGCGTGCAGGAACGGGAAAGTCTACCCTACTACGACTCTTTAGTGATACTACAAAAAAGAAAATTGTAATCCTCGCTCCTACGGGAATCGCTGCATTAAATGTAAAAGGACAAACTATCCATTCATTTTTTAAATTTGCTCCTAATTTTTTGGCAAAGGCAGGAATAAAGAAAGTAAAAAATTCACGAGTTTACAAAAACCTTGATACTATCATAATAGATGAAATATCAATGGTCAGGGCTGATATGCTTGATAATATAGATTTATTCCTAAGGCTAAATAGGGCTAATCCCCTACCCTTTGGTGGTGTTCAAATGATATTTATAGGTGATTTATTTCAAATACCACCTGTTATTTCTACTGATTTTGAAAAGAAATTCATACACGAGAATTATGAAACCCCTTTTTTCTTTTCGGCAGCAGTTTTTAACTCTGTTGATTTCTTTTTCAATGTAATTGAACTGAATCAGGTATTCCGACAAAATGATCACAGATTTATCAATCTATTGGAGAGTATACGATTAAACCAAATGGATTGGGACTTACTTGAAGAATTGAACTCAAGATACAACCCTGAAGAGATATTAGAAGGTTTTTATATAACATTATCAGCTAGAAACGCTCAAGTCCAAAAACTAAACGAAATTAAGCTGCAAGAGATTAGTAGAAGGATTTATTCATATCCGGCTACTGTATCAGGGAATTTTCCCAATAATACTTTTCCTACAGATTATGAACTTTCTTTGAAAATAGGTGCACAAGTAATGTTTATTAGAAATGATATAGATAAAAGATATGTAAATGGTACGATTGGTAAAGTTGTTGACTTAGGAACAAATAAAATAGTCGTTGAAATTATCAAAAATGACAGAAAAATTCACATAGATGTAGATTTGGAAGAATGGGAAGCGGTAAAGTACTATACAGATACTTCAAACCCCCAAAAAATAGATTTAGAAGTTATAGGTACATTTACACAATACCCCCTCAAACTTGCGTGGGCGATAACTATTCATAAAAGTCAAGGAAAAACTTTTGAAAATGTCATAATTGATCTTGGGAAGAAAGGCGCTTTTGCAAGTGGACAAACATATGTCGCACTGAGTCGATGCACTTCATTAGAGGGTATTGTCCTGAAAACCCCCATTAAGCCCCAAGACATTATGGTAGATCCAAGGATAATTGATTTTTTAGAAAATAAAAGACGATTTTAGATTTATTTATTTCTCCTGTTTGCCAGTAAAAATAAAACAGCCATTCTGACAGCAACACCATTTTCGACTTGTTCCAGAATAATTGAATTTTGTGAGTCGGCAACTTGGCTTTCTATCTCTACTCCCCTGTTAATTGGTCCCGGATGCATTATTACCTTTTTACTATTCATTTTATCAAGTAAATCTCTAGTGACTCCAAAATATTGAGAATACTCTCGCAATGATGGAAAGTATTTAATATCTTGCCTCTCCAATTGAATTCGCAATATATTAACTACATCACACCATTCCAGTGCTTTTTTAACATCCAACTCAATATCAACACCAAGAGTTTTTATGTATTTGGGAATCAATGTAGAAGGACCGCTTACTTTAACTTCTACTCCAAGTTTCTTTAGTGCAAAAATATTGCTCATAGCTACTCTGGAATGCATTATATCACCCATAATAACTATTTTCTTGCCTTTTATTTTACCTCCAAAATGATCGTATATAGAGAAATTATCAAGTAGAGCCTGAGTTGGGTGTTCATGAGTGCCATCGCCCGCATTTATTATAGAAGCGTCAATATTTTTTGATAAAAAATAATGAGCTCCCGGAGAAGGGTGCCTCATTACAACCATATCGACTTTCATTGCCAAAATGTTATTTACTGTATCAAGGAGGGTTTCTCCTTTTTTTACAGAGGATGATGCAGCTGAAAAATTAATTACATCGGCTGACAATCTTTTTTCTGCTAGTTCGAAAGACAGTTTAGTTCTTGTTGAATTTTCAAAAAATAAATTTGCTATGGTTATATCTCTTAATGTAGGTACTTTCTTAATAGGTCTATTTATAATTTGCTTGAATTCCTTAGCAGTCTCAAAGATCAAATAAATATCTTTTTTTGTGATGCCTTTTATTCCTAACAAGTGCTTGACGGAAAGTTGTGATTTATTCATATACCAAATTCTGAAAATTCTAAATTAACTAATTAATTTTTTTTTGTCTTAAAATTATTCTATCATCTCCATCAACCTGCTTCCATTTCACATCTACATATGCATCATTAATCGCATCTATAGCCGTACCTATATAATCAGCAGTAATTGGAAGTTCTCTATTGAACCTTCTATCTACCATCACAGCCAACTCTACCCTACTAGGTCTGCCATAATGCTGCAAAGCCGCGAGAGCTGCATTAATCGTTCGCCCTGTATAAAGCACATCATCAAACAGAATAACCTTTTTTCCTTCTACTAAAAAATCTATTTCGGTTTTGCTCGCTGACAATGGGCTACTACTAGTTCTGAAATCATCTCGGTAAAAAGTGATATCAATTTTTCCGAATTGCAACTTTAATTCAGGAATATCTTTTTTTAAACTTTCATAAATCCTGTCTGCAAAAAAACCACCTCTATCCTGAATTCCAATGAGACATGTGTTGTCAAAATCACCGTGATTTTCAATTAACTGCCTTACAATTCTCTGTATAGTAAATAGGAATTTCTTTTTCTCGAGAATAATTTTATTAAGACTGGATTCTTTCATAGCGCAAATTTAACACTCTAAATGATATATCAAAATAATTATTATATGAATTTTTAAACAAATCTCATTTATCACTTAATCAGCGTTATAAAACCATTTCCTTTAAATATTTTACCTGAAGGACTATTGTAATTGTATTTGTAGACATAGACACCTTGTGGTAATATCTCTCCGGAATTGAATTTACTGCCATACCATTTTTCCAATGGATTGTCTGATTCAAAAACGAGCCCTCCCCATCTATCCCAAACTCTAATAGTAAAGTTTTCAATGAAGTTGGGAAATACTAACTTTCCAAAAAATTCATCATTTTTTCCATCCCCATTAGGTGTAAAAGCATTAGGAAAATAAATATTGATATCTGAATTAATAAAGATCGATTTCATTATAGAGTCGGCACAATTATTTTCTGCAGTTGTTCGTAGTAATACTTTAAATAAACCAGTATCACTATATGTATAGCTTGGCTCAAACATTGTACTTATATCACCTGTCCCAAATTCCCATTGGTATTGACTACCCCCTTCAGATTTATTGATAAAACTAACTTTTGGATTTACAATATTTGGAGCGATGGGAGTAAAATCAAAATCTGCTTTTGGGCTCTTTTTTACCTCTATTAAATTGGAATTATTGCTTTCTATAACACAACCTAAAGGTGATGACAAAAGTACATTAACTGAAAATGTACCCGGATTAGAATAAATGTGTGTAGGACTGAAACCGGAATCCGTTTCACCATCTCCAAAATCCCAAAGTATATTATAATCTCCTGTTAACCCTTTGGTTTTATCATCAAAATAAACAGATAGTGGCGTACAACCATAACGATCAGACGGTTTGAAATCAATTTTCTCAGGTAGTGGATAATAGCTTATCAGAGCAGAAGCCGTATCTTTACATTTATTTATATCTTCTACAATAAGTCTGGTATTATAAACTCCCGGAATATCAAATAAATTAATAGGATTAGCTATATCTGTTTTGTTACCATCTCCAAATATCCAATTCCAATTTTGAATCGGTCCTGCTCCTGACACAGACTTGTCTACAAATCGAACTGAATCTACGGCACAAGTATCATAATTATAATCAAAATCTGCATTTATTCCCGGAAATACTTTGATTTTAATAAAAGCGGAATCTTCACAATTGATATCTTTATTTAATAATAATTTTCCATAATAAACACCGGTATCGGGAAAAGTGATAGTACCATTCCATTCCGTATCTATGACTTTTTCACCATTAATATCAAATTCCCAATAGACAGTTTTAATTTTATCTTTGTAAAAGCTAATGTTCTTAAATGTAAACGAACCTTTTCCACAAGCAAAAACATCAAATGCATCAATATCAACTTGATTACTATTTTCAATTCTGGCATTTACAGCAGGCGTACAAGATGCTACTTGAAACTGAAAATCTCTTTGTACAGCTCCGATATAAACACCATCCCTGTACTCTTTTACTCTTACTCCTACTACATATTGACCAAAACCAGTAGGTTTTCCCTTCAAAAAGCCGGTTGATTTATTAATAGTGATATTTGGATTGCCTTTAATTGGCTCAAAATAAGTAAATGGAGGCTTGAATTTGACTGTAGGATATGGTGGTGGACAGTTATCTGGTAAAGGAATTATACCATTACAGGCATTTGTTTGGCTCTCTGTACCGGGAATACTTCCCGCTAATCCTCCTCCATTTAAAGGCGTAAAAAATTCATATACCAAAGAGTCACCATCTGTATCTTTGGCAGAGTGATCAAATTCAAAATAGGTATCCGCACATAATACAGTTGGAGGAAATTCTGTAAGTTTTGGACTGCTATTTCCTTCAAGTTGAGCCTTAGGGGTAATATCAACAAAATAAGTAGCTCCGGTAGCCTCCGGCGAATATATATTAACGATAAAATTTGTTCTGCAACACCTTTGATATGTTATTTTGTATGTTGAATTAATAATCGGAAGTGTAATATTGAATACATATTCTCCTCTTTCATATTGAATTTTTTTTGGAGCGACTAAACAAGGATTTGTGACGTTTCTAATATTTGCTCTATTCTTAATAGAAATATTTTCTCTATTATAAAATACCCAATCATTATCATCTTTTTTAAATATTCCAAAAAAAGCAGGATTATCAAAATTTCCTCCCCCACTTTTTGCATCTCTATATATAGTAAAACTAATTTGATAAGTGGCTTTGCCACCAATTTTTTTATCAGAAGAAATTAATTTATACCTTGCTTCACCTCCTACAATATGTTTGGCACTAATATAAGATATAGGCAAGCTAAAAAATGTAATAAAAATAATTTGGGTAAATATAATTTTAAATCTCATAAAAATAATTATTTATTTTAAAATACTTAACGTCCAAAATTCGTTTGTAGTGCAATTTTATTCATTTATATATTGTAAATATTCTATGGAAGATAGTATTCAAAATATTATTGATGCCCTTTCAAGTGGTAGAGTTATTCTTTATCCTACTGATACTATTTGGGGACTGGGCTGTGATATTAATAGTCTTGAAGCGATTTACAAAATATATGATATCAAAAAAAGGCCCCTGCATAAGCCATTTATTGTGTTGGTATCGGATATTGATATGCTTAAAAACTATGTAAAAGATATCCATCCTAGAATTGAAACCTTATTATTATATCACAAACGCCCTTTGACCATTATTTACAAAAATGCAAAAAATGTTCCTGATATCCTAACAAAAAATGGAAGTATTGCAATAAGAATTGTAAAAGAACCAATGATAGCAAAAATAATAAAGTTATTTGGCAAAGCTATCGTTTCTACATCCGCAAATATTAGCGATAAACCATTTCCGCAAAATTTCGCGACAATAGATCCCCAAATAATAAAGGCCGTTGACTATATTTTTAAATATAAACAAGGCGATTATAGTGAAGCTATCCCATCCGTAATTGCCACATATAATAAAAATGGGAAATTAAAATTCTTTAGATAACAATATTTACCATTCTACCCGGCACCACAATTTCTTTTTTTATAGCTTTGTCTCCTATCCATTTCTTTACATAGTCCAGTTCGCGTACTATCTCTTTGATCTCATCTTGTGTGGCATCTGCTGAAAATTCTTCTATTCCCCGTTTCTTCCCATTGATACAAATCGGATATTTGATTGTAGATTCCTTCATATACTTTTCCTCAAATACCGGATAATTCTCCCGATGAATACTTTCGGTATTACCCGATTTCCGCCACAACTCCTCTGCTATAAAAGGGGCAAAAGGTGCGATAAGCTTAATCATCGGTAAAAGGATATCCTCTTTATGAGAATTGATTTTCTTCATTTCGTTTACAAATACCATCATCGAACTAATCGCGGTATTAAATGACAAATTATTTATATCATCCGTAACCTTTTTTATTGTTTTATGCAGTATTTTTAATTCTTCGGCATTTGCTTTGTCGGATGTTAACAGCCATTCTCCGTCTCTGCTTTCGTACATTCCCCAAAATCTCTTTACAAATTTACTTATTCCATCTATTCCTTTTGTGTCCCAAGGTTTTGATTGTTCAATAGGTCCTAAAAACATTTCATACATCCTGAATACATCTGCACCGTATTCATCAACTACATCATCAGGATTAACTACATTGTGATATCTCTTTGACATCTTACCTACTTCAGAAAGTGTAATAAACCTTATTCCTTCTTCTTGATTATCTCCATTAAACTCACCCATCTGATAAATGCCATTACTAGTTACGTACTTTGAGTTTTTATACTCTTCTCGCCATTCTCTAAATTGATCCAACCCTTCTTTGTCTAAATAAGAATCCTCAGATCCGTAATTCTTTACAAATTTTATATATACAGGTATTTTTGCATAATCTTCTAAACTATTCTTATCAACTAATTCCTTTGAAACAAATACATTTTTCCCCTCTTCTTTTTCCTTCTTTAGGTACAAAAACTCAATAACACCTTGTATCATCCCTTGATTGACAAGCCTCTTAAAAGGCTCATTAGTCGGTACAAGCTCTAAATCAAATAGAAATTTGTGCCAAAACCTTGAATACATCAAATGACCTACAGCATGTTCCGTACCTCCGATATAAAAATCGACATCCCTCCAATAATCCAAAGCATCTTTAGAAGCAAACTCCTTATCGTTTTTGGAATCCATGTATCTTAAAAAATACCAACTAGAACCTGCAAATCCGGGCATTGTATCGGTTTCTCTAGTAAACCCTTCAAAATCTCGTACCCATTTAGCATTCCTCGCTAAAGGTGATTTCCCATCCACTGTTGGTTTAAACTCAGTCATTGGAGGCAATTCAACCGGTAATTCATCTTCCGGTAATAAATAAACAATTCCATCATTATCATAAATTATTGGGAATGGTTCACCCCAATATCTTTGTCTTGAAAAATTGGCATCCCTTAATTTATAGTTTACTTGTTCTTTACCAATGCCCAATTCTTCTACCTTATTTATCATTGTCCTGATAGCATCTGAAACTTGCATACCGGTAATAAAGTCAGAATTTATCATCACTCCCAATTTATCTTTTGAAGTAGCATCAGGGTAATCGGATTTGTCAATGATATTAATAATTGGTAGTTCAAAATGCTCGGCAAATGCCTTGTCTCTGTCATCATCACTTGGCACAGCCATAATAGCACCGGTACCATAATCCATCAAAACATATTCACTAATCCATATAGGTATTTGTTTGCCATTTATAGGATTAATAGCATAAGACCCAGTGAAAACTCCGGATACTTTCTTTTCACTAGTTCTTTCTATTTCAGTTTTATTCACGGCATATTCAATATACTTTTCAACTTTTTCCTTATTTTCAAAAGTTGTTAATTCTTTCACATATGGATGTTCCGGAGATAATACCATAAATGTCACACCGAAAATTGTATCAGGTCTTGTTGTATAAATTTCAAGGTTTTTATCACTACCGGCAATATCAAAAAACATTTGAAGCCCTTCCGATCTTCCTATCCAATTTCTTTGCATGGATTTTAAACTTTCTGACCAGTCTATATTGTCCATATCATTAAGCAATCTGTCTGCATATGCAGTTATACGCAGAGACCATTGATTCATAGGTTTCTTAACAACAGGATGACCACCTCTTTCGCTAATTCCATCCTTTACTTCATCATTTGCCAAAACAGTACCTAAAGCTTCACACCAATTGACATATCCTACCTTTCTGTATGCCAAGCGATAATTCATCAATACTTCATTCTTTTTGGTATCTTCCATCTTCTTCCATTCTTCCGAATTAAAAAAAGATGTTTCTGAAGTAGAAGCTTTTATATTTTTATTGCCATTAGTATTAAACTCTTTTATAAGTTCATCAATATGCACTGCTTTGTTTTGTTCCAAATCGTAATAGTGCTCAAATAGTTTTGAGAATATCCATTGAGTCCATTTATAATAAGATGGATTAGATGTTTGCACTTCCCTATCCCAGTCGTAATTAAGTCCTAGATTAGACAACTGTTTTTTATACATCTTAATATTTTCTCTTGTAGAGTCTGCCGGGTGAATTCCGGTTTGAATAGCGTATTGTTCAGCAGGTAAACCAAAAGAATCAAATCCCATCGGGTGCAATACATTGTAACCGGTCATTCTTTTATATCTACTAAATATATCAGAAGCGATATAGCCTAGGGGATGTCCAACATGCAATCCTGCTCCTGAAGGATATGGAAACATATCGAGTACATAGTATTTCTTTTTTGATTTATCTATATCTACTTTATAAGTATTATTTTCTATCCAATACTCTTTCCAATAGTTCTCTATTCTTGCAAAATCTAAGCTCATTCTTTATGTTTTTCTATTATCAGTTTTTAAAATATCGCGAAAATAAGTAATTTTTGAAAAATATATTACTAAATATCTTCTTTTAATTTAATATATCCCCATAAAGCTTATAAAATTCCATTGAGTTGCTTTATTATCATATACATTTTTTGTATCTTCGCACATTATAAAATTAAGAATTATTATAAAATTAAATATACTATAAATGAGTAATAAAATACTATGGACAGCGGTAGATGAAGCTCCTGCTTTGGCTTCCTATTCTTTGCTTCCAATTGCGAGCGCAATAACTAAAAAAGCCGGGGTAATAATTGAAACAAAGAACATTTCGTTAAGTGGAAGGATATTGGCAAATTTTCCGGATTATTTATCCGAAGATCAAATCGTTTCGGATGATTTGGCTCTATTAGGCAAGATTGTTAAACAAAGTGACGCAAATATAATTAAATTACCCAACATTTCCGCTTCAGTGACACAACTCAAAGGTGCAATATCAGAGTTGCAGGAAAAGGGATACAAAATCCCTGATTACCCGGAAAATCCGGAAACAGAAGAAGAAAACATATTAAAGAAAAGGTATGCAAAATGCCTTGGATCCGCCGTTAACCCTGTACTAAGAATGGGTAATTCGGATAGAAGAGCTGCTGCTGCCGTAAAACGATTTGCAAAAAACAACCCGCATAAACTGAAGCCTTGGAGTGATAATAGCAAAACCAATGTTGCTCATATGGATGAAAATGATTTTTTTGGAAATGAAAAATCAATCATTATGAAGAGGGACAGTCGTGTTTCAATTGTATTGAGAGATAAAAATGAAAATAAAATAGTTTTATCTACAATAGAGGCTGAAAACAAAGAAATACTCGATGCTACATTTATTAGCTCAAGGGCTTTGATGGCATTTTACGACAAAGCGATTATGGATGCAAAAAGAGAGGGTACTTTATTTTCATTGCATCTTAAAGCTACTATGATGAAAGTGTCCGACCCAATCATGTTTGGAATAGCAGTTAAAACATTCTTCAAAGATGTTTTTAAAAAATATAAAGATGAATTTGATGAAATAGAAGTTAATCCTAATTTAGGTCTAAATGATTTGTATAAAAAATTGTGGAAGTTATCTAGTTCAAAAAGAGAAGAAATAGAAAATGCCATTTTAGCTGTTTATAAAAAACAAGCTTCAATTGCAATGGTAAATAGTGATAAAGGCATTACCAATCTGCATAATTCCAATGATATTATAATAGACGCTTCTATTCCTGTAGTGATTAGAGATGGGGGTAAAATGTGGAATTGGGATGGCAAACTTCAAGAAACAAAAATAGTTATTCCTGACCGTACTTATGCCACTTTCTACAAAGAATGTGTTGAAGACTGTAAACTAAATGGACAGTTTGATGTAGCGACGATGGGAAATGTTGCCAATGTTGGATTAATGGCACAAAAAGCTGAAGAGTATGGCTCACATCCTACTACTTTTGAAATAGCTGAAGACGGTGTCGTTGATGTAATAATGGAAGATGGTACTATATTGATGTCTCACGAAGTAGAAAAAGGAGACATTTGGAGAATGTCAAGGACAAAAGATATTCCTGTAAAAGATTGGGTAAGACTCGCTGTAGAAAGAGCAAGATTAACCGGAAATCCTGCCGTTTTTTGGCTTGATAAAGAGCGTGCGCATGATAAGAATATCATTCTTAAAGTTAATGAGTATATCAAAGACCACGATACATCAAACTTGGATATCACAATTATGTCACCTGTTGATGCTATGAAATACACATTGATAAGGGTGAGAGAAGGTAAGGATACAATAAGTGTTACAGGAAATGTCTTAAGAGATTATTTGACAGACTTATTCCCAATATTAGAACTTGGGACTTCCGCCAGAATGCTTTCAATAGTACCTCTTATAGCTGGTGGTGGACTTTTTGAAACCGGAGCCGGTGGCTCTGCGCCTAAACACGTTCAACAGTTTTTGTCTGAGGGGCATCTAAGATGGGATTCATTAGGAGAATTTTTGGCACTTGCAGAATCTCTCAGATTTATAGCTCAAAAAACTGATGACAAAAAAATTGATATCTTGTCAGAAACTTTGGATGAAGCAAATGATTTGTACCTTTCCGAAAATCGGTCTCCTTCGAGAATATGCTGCGAACCTGATGCTAAGGCAAGTCACTATTACCTAGCTTCATACTGGACAAATGCATTGGCGAGCCAAAAGAAAGACTCAGAATTAGCAAAGGAATTTGAGGTGGTTTCAAAAGAATTAATTGATAATGAAAAAACAATTATTAATGAATTGTTGGCAATTGAAGGAAAATCACAAGACATAGGTGGATATTATAAACCGGATTTTTCTATGGCATCGGCTGCAATGAGACCTAGTAGGACATTGAATAAAATTTTAAAACTATTGTAAGTATGAAAAAATACTTACAATTAATTGATTCGATATAAGAAAGCACCAGGCAGACACTACAGGACTTTTTTACCGCAAATAAAATTGAGACACCTTTTAAAGGTGTTTCAATTTTATTTGTTACATTTCAAATATATACGTAAAGTAGGACTTAATAGCACGCGTTAGTATTACTTCAAAGCCGGTTTCAAAAACACTAATCCGATTTTGATGAATCGGTTCTTTCACTATGTAGTGTATGTCTATAAAGTACTTGAATTTCAAAACACTCAACTAATTTTTTTCTATTTTACCATCTTGATAACGGTTTGGCATTATTTGAATTTTGATTTTAATTCATTTAGCAATATATTTTTTAGATCATCTACTGCTAAAAGTAAGAGTTCTGAATTTGAAGGGAAACTCTCAGGATGACTTCTTAACCTTCTTATCGTTTCTTTAGAAAGAGCTTTGCGATTACCTTCAAATCTAGAAGCATAAGATTCAAATACAGCATCTACATTAATTGGCACGGATTTATAAACACTTCTTTTATTAATGTCTTTTATAATCAAATTTCCTCTGACATTAGCTGCTTTATACCGATATAATTCAAATACTTTGGCACTTACTGTGGCAAATCTATCTTCTTTAATATCATTACCTAAAGAATCTTTTGCAACATTTCCGTTGGAATCATAAACATATGAAAATCCATCTTTTATTTTTTTCGATTCTTCAAACTCTCTTATCGTCTCTCTCTCTGGAGAAATATCAATTTCTCCAATTGTCAATTTAATACTAAAATCATATTTTGTATTTACTGCATCTTCTTTTGTAAAAAATTTCATCCATTTGCTGTCCAAAGATGAAGTATTAATATCTTTTATTTCTCTATAAAATCTTTTAGGCAGAAGTATTTGTGATCTATTGACAACATCTATTAATACCAACTCTTGACCCAATGAGTAAGCTTTTGCAATCAGTTGTTTTGTGTCTTTATAATTTGATTTATATTCGCTTATTTTCTTCAATTCATTGTACGCTTGTCTTGCAGCATCTTTATTTCCCTTCTCTGCTCGTCTCAATAGCATATTGGAATTTTTGTAATAATAAGCAGCAGCATTCTCAGCAGCCTCAATTATTATTGGTTCTGTTCTCACAAATTTAAATTTTGCTCTATAGCCATCTTTACTCACTAGCGGCAGTAAAGGCTCTATTCGATTTTGTCTTGATTTCATCTTATTTGAAATAGAATATATCTCTGCCCAATAAGCCCCTTTTCTTCTTTTTTTCAGAAAAGCAATTCTATTAAGATCTCTTTCGGTCACTTTAGCAAAAGCTTTTTCAATAGCTACCACATATTTCTTTTTCTTATTCTTTTTGCCTTGTACTTTTTTAATTGAATATACGATTGCCTCATCGTATTTTCCCTGTTCAACTAATTTTCTAACAGATGTACAAGAGCTGGTAAAAATCAAAATACCGATTAAATAAATTAAGTTTTTCATTTTATTAAATTTAAGGGTTATAGTATATTATTATGTAGTTTGTCTCAATATAATTGTTACAAACTTAAAACTTTTTAACCCAATAGTTAAATATTTCTTAAATTCAATAAAAAATCTCCGCTAAAAGATCGTTTTAGCGGAGTCGAATTAACAAATAAGTGTTATAAAAACGATGATAAACGAATTATTTTTTATGCAAACTACTTGCATTAAAACCTAAAGATAGTCCAAATTGAATATCCTTCTTCTTCAAGACCATAAATATATTGACAGGGAAATTCACTTTACCTGATTTAAAGCTTTTTCCAAAACCTAATACTAATCCTGTATCTAAAAACGGTTCTCCTCTACTGTCTAGTCTACTTTGAAAATCCACATTTTCCGAATCAGAATCCTTTTTTAAAATCCATTTGCCATCAGGATTGATATACCCTTCCGCTTTCTTAGTCAATATAAAAGTTGGTCCAACAGCAAATTCAAATCCATTAGTATTCAATCTAATCCCATTTAAAAGCGTCAAACTAGGAATAATTCTACCCTGATCTACTCCACTAACCACCGGTATTATTTCAAATAATGCCTGAAGCTTACCTGCATTTAAATAACTTACTTCAAACTGATACCCGAATTGAAACAAAATAGGTCTTCCATCAAATCCTCCATCTTTTTCCTTATCCTTATAAATAGTCGCTTCATCTCCGGTCAAGATATTTATTCCTATTCTTGGTCCGGTAAGTGAAAGTTTTTCAATATTCGGAATATTTATATTACTTTCATACTGATTTTCCTTTATCAATGCTTCTCTTAGCGTTTTATCTACTGGCCTATCCATCAATTCATTCAAAGTGATTTTTAACATATCTTTTAATCTTTCTTCTACATAAATGAATTCTGTCAATTTCCGCTTTGAAATTCTGTTGTTTTTTATATCAATAATCCTAAGGGAAACAATAATTTTATCCAAAAGCTTTTCAACTGATCCTGTCAGCATATAATCCGCTTTCATTGTCTTACCAATATTGACTAAACATTTTGTACTATAACAGTCAGTATAATCAACATCAGAATCATCAATTACATCAAGCATATCGTATTCATCTATCACTTCGAATGTATCTAGTTCAATGAGAGCATTTCTAAGTAGTTTAGCTGCTTGGGTATTATTTATACCCAAATTTGTTACTTTTACCGACAAAACCCCTATCCTTTTTTTAAATTTTCCACTTTGTGCATTTATATTGGTTGCAAAACTGAAAATCACAAACAAAATAATTGTCTTCAAAATAATAATTTGACTTTTCATAATTTCGTATTTTATATTAAATAATAATATTAGATTAAACCCTTTTACCAAACCATATTGGTAGCATTTGGTATTAATAGGTATCTCTAATGCAAAATTGCGATAAAAATCAAATCCATTTTTATCGAATTCTTACAATTTCATATATAATTTTATATAATATGTAGAATATGTAACAAAATAGCCATCAAGAGTACACTTGACGGCTATTGTATAATACCATTATAGAATTTTACATTTTTTTCACTAATATTATCCCAAAAACGGATATCTGTAATCTGTTGGTGTGACAAAATTCTCTTTAATAGTACGAGGAGATATCCATCTATATAGGTTTAATGATGAACCTGCCTTGTCATTTGTTCCTGAAGCTCTGGCTCCTCCAAAAGGCTGTTGTCCTACGACTGCCCCGGTTGGTTTATCATTGATATAGAAGTTACCTGCGGCATTTCTAAGTTTATCTACAGCAAGAAGTATAGCGTCTCTATCTTTTGCAAAAATTGCTCCGGTCAATCCATATGGCGATGTATTATCCAGTATTTGCAAAGTATTCTCATAATCTTTATCATCATAAGTATATATTGTCAAAACAGGTCCGAAAATTTCTTCTTCCATTGTTCTGTAATGGGGATCATCTGTTTTTATAACAGTAGGATCAATAAAATAGCCTTTAGATTTATCATAAGATCCGCCAATAATCACTTCTGCTCCTTTATCTTTTTTTGCTTCTTCTATATACCAAGTAATATTGTCAAAAGCACTTTCATCAATTACAGCATTGAAGAAATTTGAAAAGTCTTCTACCGTTCCTTTTTTAAATGAATCCAGGTCTTCTTTAAGATATTTAAGTACATCATCCCACATGCTTTTTGGTATATATGCTCTTGAAGCAGCTGAACACTTTTGTCCTTGGTATTCAAATGCTCCTCTTGTAAGTGCCGTAGCAACTTGTTTAGCATCCGCGCTATTATGTACCATTACAAAATCTTTACCTCCTGTTTCACCGACTATTCGCGGAAAAGATTTATACTTACTTATATTCTCACCGATTTTTTTCCATAGGTATTGAAATGTTTCCATCGAACCTGTAAAGTGGAGTCCTCCAAAATCTTTGTGCTCAAAAATAACTTTACCTGCGGTGGCACCTCCCACGTTTATCATATTAATAACACCATCCGGCAATCCTGCTTCTTTGAATATTTCCATTATTACTCTAGCTGAATATATTTGAGTTCTTGCAGGCTTCCATACAACAGTATTGCCCATTAATGCAGGTGCTCCGGGTAAATTTCCTGCTATTGAAGTAAAATTAAATGGAGTTAGTGCGAAGACAAATCCTTCAAGAGGTCTATACTCAACTCTATTCCATGTATCTTTCGGGCTAAACGGTTGCTCTTGATAAATCTGTGTCATATACAACACATTATATCGTAGAAAATCTGCCCATTCTGCAACAGCATCAATTTCTGCCTGGAATACATTTTTTGATTGACCCAACATTGTCGCGGCATTCATTTTAGCTCTGAAAGGTCCGGATAGTAAATCAGCTGCTTTTAAAAATATAGCTGCTCTATCCTCCCAAGGCATATTCTCCCAATTCTTTTTTGCTTTCATAGCTGCATCAATTGCCATTTGGACATGCTCTGAAGTACCTAAATGATACTCTCCAAGTGTATGAGAAAGTTCATGAGGCGGGTGAATTTTAGCTGTTTTGCCAGTTTTTATTTCTTTCCCTCCTATAATCATAGGAATATCCCATTTTTCCGATTTTAATTTTTTAAGCATTGCCTGTACTTCATCTCTTTCTACTGTACCCGGCGCATAAGTCAATACCGGTTCATTAGTGGGGTTCGGCACCCTAAATATTGCATTAGCCATAATTTATATATTTATTGTGTTTTTATAAAAAAATTATTTCGCGAAGATATCAAAATAAGAATTACAATCCAAATTAATTAGTGTCTGTCTATAAAGTGCTTGATTTTTGAAAAATAAAGATTTTTGATGAGATTTTTGTCTTTCTGAGGATTAGTGATGCCTTAGCATCAGTAATTTGAAAAAAGTAAAAATATCGCAAAAAGATTATTTTTAAATTTTAATGACTTTGCAGACAGGCACTATATACAAAAGTCAAATAGCAAAAAGCTTAGGCGGTAAATCTCCAAACGAATTTAACCAATAACGTAGTTTTTTTAAGTTTATAACGACCTGTCTCATGATCCAATAATTGATTAATAACAAAATAAAAATTACTTCCTATTTTTGGTATCCAATTAACCCTGTAATTGAGAATAATCTCTTTATCCTCATTATTCCATTGTCCAAAAAGACTAGTATTTAACTTAGGATTTAATGCATACACAATCTTACCCCCCAATTCATGAACAACAAATTTTTCTTTAGAAAATTCAATATAATTCCTGTTCCAATTAAAATTAAAGTTCATGTGTTTATTTACATTTATATTCATACCCCATTGAGTAGATGTTCTCTTACCATCATAAAACCCTTCATAATTAATCTGAAAATCTCCGGTAATTCGTCTTCCTTTAAAAGAACTTATCTCTATTTCATAACCGTTATTCCAATATTGTCCCCGGGGTACATTAATATCTTGAAATATTTCAAAACTTTCGTCAATATTTTCATAAGTTTTTTGATATCTAAAAGCTATTTCATCACCGGACTGTAATACGATTCCCAAAGGAGTAAACTCGTACCACAGCGTTTGTAAGTCACCTGTCTTATCATCCACATAAGTCACAAATTCATATGGAATAAAAGTAAAATTACGAACAAAGTCTACTGCTTTAAATCGCGGATTAAATTCTAGGGTTGTAAAGTATGAACGGTATTGAGTTCGTCTGGAAAAGCCCATCTCTGCATTATAATTCTCTTGCACACCGGTAATTGAGCCAATAGCTTTTACATCATCATTGAAATAAGCTATATATGAATTATAGGTTAATGACTTCGCATTGTCCATGCCATCTGTAAAGGACTTTGCTAAAGAAAGACCAAATGCAAAATTCTTATCTCCTAAAAACTTGGAGGTTGTATAATTAAAATCTCCTCCATATACGATATTCTTACGACCATCTTCTCGGATTTTGGAGGTTATGATAAAACCTGCACTTGATTTATTCAATATATCTCGTCTATATCTTAAAACAGAGAAATTTGTAGATTTTATATCCAAGCTGTCATCAGTAAAATCGGCTTTGACCTTACCGGTCTGCAATGACATAAACCCTATATTGTTTTTTCCTATTTTCCCAAATAATCTCACTCCTCCATAAACGGGTATTTTAGCACCATTTTCCAATCCAATTCTTCTCGAATAAAAAACATAATTTCTATGGCTTGTTTTAAATTGAAAATAATTTGATCCTTCTAAAAAAAATTGGCGTTTCTCTTTATAATATAAATTAAACCTAGACAAATTAACTTTAGCATCATCAGCTTCTACTTGAGCAAAATCAGTATTGACTGTTAGGTTCAATTTTATCGTTGGAGTTATATTAATATTAGCTTCACCTCCGGTTTTTATGATTTTTTCCAAATTATTTATATCATCTAATTCAATGCCCGTAGTGATATATGGTTTGACTTCAATATTAGTATTTGATTTTATACCATTTAATCCGACCAATGTGCCTGCATGAGATATATTTTCTATTTCAAATTGTCTCAGGTATCCTTGCCAAAGCAATTGCTCGTTTTTTCTCCTAATATTTCTTTCAAAATTTATTTGCCAATTCTGAATACTTTTCTTTTGAAAACTCAAAGTAGAAAATGGGATAATAATTTCAGCAAACCATCCTTTGTTATTTATAGTTGTCTTCACATCCCAAACTCCATTCCAATCTTTAATGAATTCATTGCCCTCATTACCAACTAAAGCGTCAGCTCTAGCACCATTAGGATTAATTACAAACAAAAATCCATTCCTACTGTCATTGTATGTACCGAGTATAAATTCAAAATTGTCTTCCCCACCCCATTTAAAATCTCTTTTCATCTCTTTTGAAACCAATTTTTCAGGATTGGAATCAAATCCCCAAAAGCCTATATACAAATTATTTTTATCATAAAGAATGGCCACTTTTGTTTTTTCCGTTGGAGCAGCACCTTCTTCCATCTCTCTTTGACGAAAATTAGTAATAGATATTGCATTTATCCAACTTTCATCATTCAATTTTCCATCAAAAACAATATTTTTGTGAATTTCATGTGCATAGATAGAATCAGGTTTATTTATTTGAGAATACCCCACTATTTGCATTGATAAAAATGCTAATATTACTACATATATGACTTTTGAATTTCGCTTCATTTCCCTGTACATCATTTGTGCCTCAAAAGTACATATTTTATCCAATTAACCAATACAAATTGATACAATAAATCTTTTTATTCTCTTGATATTATCTTAGCTTTGTTCCACAAGTCATCCATTTCCTGTAAAGTCATTTTTTCAAGAGGTTTAGGAGCTTCCTTTTCAATAAATTCAAACCTGGATTTAAATTTTTTGTTGGTTCTCTCCAATGCAGTCTCCGGATCTACCCCAATAAAACGAGCGTAATTGACCAAAGCAAACAAAATGTCCCCAAATTCATCCTCTAATCTATCTTTAGGCGAATTATTATCGACCTCTTGTTTTAGTTCGCCAATCTCTTCCACCACCTTTTCCCAAACTTGGTCTCTTGTATCCCATTCGAAACCAACTTGAGCCGTTTTATCTTGCATTCTATATGCTTTTATCAAAGCAGGCAAACTGTTGGGTACTCCTGAAAGCACAGATTTTTTGCCTTCTTGTTTTTTTAATTGTTCCCAATTTTTCTTTACCTCGTCTGAGCTATTGACTTTGACATTTCCATAGATATGAGGATGCCTATTTATCATTTTCTTGTTCAATTTCTCTATTATACTAGCGATATCAAACTCGGATTTTTCATCCCCAATTTTTGCATAGAATACTATATGCAATAATATATCTCCCAATTCTTCTTCCATTCCTTCCCAGTCCTCATCTACAATAGCATCAGCTAATTCATACACCTCTTCTATAGATAAATTTCGCAGAGAATGAATGTCTTGCTTCATGTCCCAAGGACATTGAGATCTAAGATCGTCCATTATATGTAGCAATTCTTTAAAAGCTTTTAATTTTCTTTTCATAATATCAAACATTAATTTGTATACATTGTTAATTATATATATTGATTTATATAACGCAAAGAAAGCATAATGAACGAATTTATATATACTTTAATCATTATTTTTATAGTAGTAATGTTGTCTTTTATACTATTTAATGTAAAATTCATTTTAAGAGGAGAAGAATTCAAAAAATCCTGTTCAACTACGGGTGAAAAATGTAGTTGCACAAGTGATGAGGATGAACCTTCTTCTTGTGAAAATAAAATAGACATTATTTCTTAAAAAATATATTGTAAGGAATTATAATGTCCTTAAATACTAAGTATTGTATTTGAAATAAATCTCCTTTTTCATTCAAAGCAAAATAACGATGAACTTTATTGTTAAAGTACTTATAAATTCCTTCATTATCAGGAAAAGTTTCTTGATCAAAATCCGGAGCTAGAAATATTTTAAGGCTTTTTCTTGTCCCATTTAATCTTTCTATATCAAAAGATGCTATTATTTTCTGCGCAACCACATCCTCAATCAAAGATTTATCTTCAATGATACCTTCAGCAACTTTTTCCTTAAAACCTACTAAATAAGCTTTTGCGAATTTTTGATCTAAAGGTTTATTGATTTTCTTTTGATCTTCAAATGCTGGCAAAATTTCAAATTCATTTCCGTTTTTCACTAATTCAAATGATGATTTTTTATCAATAAAATATTTCGCCTTTATCCTCTTTATCTCGTCAATATTCTCTCTTAATACTGTCCGATCCCTCCAATTATTAAGAGAATACGAGAATCTTACTCTAAGATTTCCTTTAAATCCTGGGATTGTCATCACAAGAGGTTTACTATAGCCGTCCATGACAAAATAAGTACCAATACTATTTTGTGGAGAACCTCCAACATAGTATTCCTTTAACGGCTTGTTTGATTTGTCATAAACTTCTACTTTAATCCCATCAAGCAGCATATTTCTCATAATATTTTTTTCTGCAGCTTCTGTTGGCACATAATCAATTTTAACATTTTTTATAACTGACAACATATTTTTAACTAGTGACTGATTTGCTATAAAAGTATCATTAACATACCAGATATTTTTATTCTTTTTAAAAACAAAAACTCCTTTCGTTCTGTTGACAACCACAATTTTATTCACTTCACTTATATCTTCTACAGCAAAATCACGATATGACAAATCATAATCTTCATTAGTTCTAATCTTTTCTTTTTTATCATTAGTAACCAAATAGTAAGCAAAAGCTCCTAGTACCAAAAGCACAAACAACATCAATAAATTTTTCTTCATTATATACTATTTTATATTCCAAATAAATAAGTCAACCTAGGCATTTAGCTTATTACGTAATTCTGATTTTATACTTAAAAAAGAATTAACAATATTTTTTTGAGCCGATTCAATAAAGTCTATTTCTTTTTTTTCAATTTCCAAATAATCGTCAAACCTAACAAAGTTGTCGTCTATCCTACCTTTAATATTACTAACGTATTTTTTCATTTTTTCCGCAATTTCTTCTTTAAGTTTATTTCGTCCTTTCTCCAATTCTGTCTTAAATCCATTAATTATTTTCTTTCTTTTTAAGCCAATTCCAAAACCTGCAAAGATAAAACCAATAGTAGTAAGTACTCCTCCAGTAATATCAAATACAATGCCGTGTGTCAATGCGGCAAGTATGATACCAATAGCTGCAATTCCACTACCTTTGAGTAAATCAGGCGATATATCACCGTATTTACTCATAAGCTTTTTGTCATAAAAATTTTCTTCTCTATTGATAAAATTCGCAAAAGCATCCATCAAATCTCTTAAAATATTAGATCTCTTTTCAGCTAAATTACTAAATATTTGATGATCTTTAGTCAGTATTGTCCTGTTTGTATGAAGTTTTGCGTCTACTAATTTAGCCATCATTTGTATATTATCAGCAATGTCTTTTATTCCAGTATTAAGACTTTTTCCCATAGTGTCCTTCAATTCCCTCTCAAGACTTTCTGTAAAATTGGAAAGCCATTTATTCAAATTCTCACTTTTATCAAAAATTGATTTAAAAGAATTGGTAAGCAAAGAGAAAAAGCCAAGTCGCTTACTTAATACACTTTCATACTTTTCTGAAATTTTATCATATTTAGCAATCAAGCTTTCTACTAATACATCAGTTTGGTTATTGGTTTTTACCTCTTGCTTGGTAAGTATATTTTTTATATCAGTTCTAAAGGAATTATCATGATTAAATTGCTCTATTCTCAATTTCATTCCTTCTTGAAGTTTTGTATTAATACTTTCAAGAGTTTTAATAGAGGCTTCAAGCTTAAGAAGAGGAGACTTACCCTTTGTTATATGATTTTCAATATATTCTCTAAGAATACTGAATCCGCTGATATTAGTATTACCTTCAATTTCATCTTTTGCTGATACAGCAAAAACAACCGGACTCACAATCCCTTTTTTCTTAGCATTTTCTTTTACACCAATGATATTTGTTTCCAAATCTTTCAATTCCAGAAGATCTTTTTGCTGCAAAACGAAAATTATATTTTTTCTCCACTCATCTTTTATAAAATCAAAAAATTCCCAAGACGACTGTCTATAAGGATTTTTTGCTTCAAAAACAAAAATTATTAAGTCGCTAACCGGTACAAACTTTTCAGTTACCTCCTGGTGATGATCAACAATTGTATTTGTACCCGGAGTATCAACAACAGCTATCTCTTTAAGAATTTCATTGTCTTGATATATTTTTTTAACATAAGGCGAGCTATACTCTTCTCTTTCAGGTTTACCATAAACAATTTGCTGTATCGTATCTGTCATGGGAGATACTGCAACTTTACAAATCTCTTTTCCAGGATCTAAAAGTGCGTTTATGAAAGAACTTTTACCTGATTTAACCTCCCCTACTACTACAAACATATAGGGTTCATTTAACCTTGAGACGATATCTGCTGTAATTCTTTCCTCTTCAGAATAATTTATTTTATGAAGAATATTATTTAAATCTTTAGCGGAATCTTTAATTCTATCTTTTATATCTTGTAATTCTTGATCTGTAAATAGCATATTGTTTCAATTTTTGCGCTAAGATAATAATAGTTGGAATACTTCTATATAGTGTCTGTCCATAAAGTCATTAAAATTTAAAAATAATCCTCAAATAAGTTAAGAATCATTTTTTAAAAGTTTTATTTGTATATTTACATTTTTAAAAATAATACAAGGGATGAAAGAGCAAAACTTAGACTATAAAATCAATAATGATGCTAATAAACTTTTATTAAGTAGGCTTAATCATAAAGCAAATAAAATAAAGTTGGGTGGAGGCAAAACCAAAATTGACAAACAACACAGCAAGGGAAAACTTACAGCCAGAGAACGAGTGCAATACCTAATAGATAAAAATACAAAGTTTTTTGAATTTGGGCTTTTTGCTGCTGATGAGATGTATCAGGAACACGGCGGATGCCCAGCTGCAGGTGTTGTGACCGGATTGGGATACGTCGAAGGTAGATTGTGTGTAATTGTTGCCAATGATGCAACTGTTAAAGCAGGTGCATGGTTTCCAATGACAGGCAAAAAAAATCTTAGAGCACAGGAAATTGCAATGGAAAATCACATTCCTATTATTTATTTGGTAGATAGTGCAGGAGTATATCTTCCGATGCAAGATGAAATTTTTCCGGACAAGGAGCATTTTGGACGAATATTCAGAAACAATGCCGTAATGTCCTCCAAAGGTATATTGCAAATTGCTGCTATCATGGGAAGTTGCGTTGCAGGAGGAGCTTACCTCCCTATAATGTCTGATGAGTCAATAATAATTGAAACAACCGGCTCAATTTTTCTTGCCGGTCCATTTCTTGTAAAAGCTGCTATTGGAGAGAATGTAGATCAAGAGACTTTAGGTGGGGCAAAAACTCAAACAGACATATCAGGAGTTGTCGATTATAAAGTAAAAACTGATCACGAGGCTCTTGATTTAATCCGAAGTTTAATTAATAAAACAGGTAAAAAAGAAAAAGCAGGTTTTGACAGAATAGAACCAAAAAAACCTAAAAGAAACATTAAAGATATTTTTAAAATATTTCCTGAGGATCGTACAAAACCATATGACATGAAGGAATTGCTTGAAATACTGGTTGATGACTCTGAATTGACATATTACAAAGATGGGTTTGGAAAAACCTTAATTACAGCTTATGCCAGAATTGACGGTTGGGCCGTTGGAATAGTGGCAAATGAAAGGAAAGTAGTAAAATCAGCAAATGGAGAACTTCAATTCGGAGGAGTTATTTATTCGGACTCAGCTGATAAGGCTGCTAGATTTATTTTAAATTGCAATCAAAAGAAGATACCACTTATATTCTTACATGACGTCACCGGGTTTATGGTTGGTAAAAGATCAGAACACGGAGGTATTATCAAAGACGGTGCAAAAATGGTTAATGCTGTCTCAAATTCGACTGTTCCTAAGATAACTATTATTTTAGGAAACTCGTATGGCGCGGGTAACTATGCAATGTGCGGCAAAGCATATGATCCTAGGTTTATTTACGCTTGGCCGAGTGCTAAAATAGCTGTAATGGGAGGTACTCAAGCAGCTAAAGTGTTGACTCAAATTCAAGTTTCTGCATTAAAAAAGCAAGGAGCAGAGCCTAGACCGGAAGAGGAAAAAAAATTATTTGAAAAGACTAAGACTAATTACGATAGACAAACATCCCCTTATTATGCCGCAGCAAGGATGTGGGTGGATGAAATTATCAATCCCTTGGAAACCAGATTGTATATTTCCAAAGCTCTTGAAGCCGCAAATAATGCCAAAATCGAAAAATTTAATGTTGGGGTTATACAAACTTAAAATATTGTATCAGCTAATGAAGACAATTGTGGAATATGAATAAAAAAATATATAAGTGAAATTTATAGCAAAAACATTAATGGGATTGGAGTCCGTACTGAGTGAAGAGATAAAGAAACTCGGTGGAGAAAATATAAAAATAGCAAAAAGAGCTGTTATTTATGATGGAGATTTGGAATTGCTTTACAAATCAAACCTATACCTAAGATCTGCAATAAGAGTATTGGTCGGTATTACAAGTTTTGAAGCTAAAAATGAAGATGAACTCTATAAGAAAGCGAAAGAAATAGACTGGTTCAAATACCTGAAATTAAACCAAACATTTGCTATAGATACTAACGTGACTTCTGATATTTTTAGACATTCAAAATATGTCGCGTATAAAGTAAAAGATGCAATTGCCGATAAATTCACTAAAGCAAAAGGAAGAAGACCAAACGTAAATACATACAATCCAAATGCAAAGTTTAATGTCAGAATACACAATACAAGTGTTGAAATATCATTGGATAGTTCAGGAACTTCATTGCACCAAAGAGGATACAAAGTAGATAGTTTGGATGCCCCGTTAAGTGAAGTCTTGGCTGCCGGGATACTTTTAAATACAAATTTTAGTGAAAAAGAATATTTTATGGATCCAATGTGTGGAAGTGGTACCTTAATAACTGAAGCGCTAATGATTAATATCAATATGCCTCCTAATTTTATGAGAGAGGAATTTGGTTTTATGAATTGGACCAATTATGAAGATAGGATGTGGAAAGATATCAAAGAAAATGCAAAAAATTCAATAATAGATCCAAGTATTAAATTTGTTGGAACTGACATTTCTCGCAAAGCTGTCTTTGCAACTAAAAAAAATCTTTCTATCCTGCCTTATGGCAATGATGTGATAGTGAACAAAAAAGATTTTTTCAAAATTAATAAATGCCAAGAAAATTCCTTTATCATAATGAACCCTCCATATGATATTAGATTGAAAGAAAATGAAATTACAGAATTTTATAAAAGGATCGGAGATAAATTAAAGCAAGACTGTGCACCTTGTGATGCTTGGATCTTCTCTGGAAACATTCCTGCACTCAAACAGTTTGGTCTAAAACCGGCAAAAAAAGTCAAATTGATGAATGGAAAACTAGATGCAGAATTACGATATTTTGATATTTATTCTTAGAAAGTATGAGCTTTTATAAATAATAAATAAATCCTAAAAGCATTACAGCATATCTAGATTATACTGTATCAGTATTTAAGTCGGGAATTTATTTTTTGCAATTGGTGGACAAAACCGGTCTAAAATACGTTAGTAAAATTAAGATACTGGATATTTTAGGTAATAAGGTAAAATCTGGCATTGCAAATAATAAGTATAATTTTGAAAATATTAAAATAAGCAAATTAAATAAAGGCATTTACTTTTTTATTGCTTTAAATAAAAAAGGTCAAATTGGAATTGGTAAATTTATTAAAAATTAAAATATTAAATCATGAAAATTAAATTTATAGCAATTATAGTATTAATAAGTACAAATTTACTTTTGGGGCAATCATATATTCAGATGATTGTAGAAGGAAATCAATGGAATGTCTTATATATTGATGATTCATTTAGTCCAGAACATCCTGAAAAAACTTGGGAAACAGTAAAATACAACGTGGGTACTAAAGTTTTAATAGATAGTGTCTTCTATCAAAAAATTAAATTTGGTGACAATTCATATTTCTTAATTCATGAAGACACATTAGAAAAAAAGGTATATTTCAGGCATGATATCAATGGAGATGTTTGGGATGAACTATTATATGATTTTAGTATGAAACCTAATGATACAATGGTTTACTATAGTAACCAGAAAAACGGAGATATTCATTATGTGATTAGAGTAGATAGTATTAGAGATATAAGCATAGGAACAGGTTTTAAAACCAGAGAGTTTTATTATAGTTGTAGGCCTATTTGGGAATCAGAGTTTCATCCCTGTGGAAATTGGATAGAAGGAATGGGAACTTTTTATGGAATAAATCCAAAGCAAAAAATTGGAATTTCATGTGATGATTTATGGTCAGAATTACTTTGCTTTAAAAAAAATAATGAGTTGGCATATATGAATCCCGATTATGAATCATGTGAAGAAAATTCAAATGCAATAGACGAAATTGGGTATAAAAAACTAAAAATACTCACTAATCCTGTAGATAATTATTTATCTGTCGTAATACCTGAAGAAGAGTTCTGGACTGATTACCTTATTACAAACATTTCGGGAAAAGTTATTTTGTCAAATAATATAAAATCACAAAATAATCTGAATATTAATGTGTCCAAATTGCAGTCAGGACTTTATTTTATCCATGTGAATAATGGGAAAGGGAGATATGCAATAGGAAAGTTTATTGTAAAATGATGCACCCAATTATAAAGCTAATACAACTTATTTATCCTATTTTTTAACAATTCACTTTGAATTGCTGAAAAACAGTATGGAATCCGCTTAAACACCTTAACAAAAAGAAAAAAATATTGTATCTTTGCGTATAAAAGCAAGCCGTTATGAAAAGACTGCCAATCGGGATACAGACATTGAGCAAAATAATAGAAAGAAATTATATATATGTAGATAAGACAAAAATTGCTTATGATTTAATTCAAGGTGGTGAGTATTATTTTCTGTCCCGTCCCCGCCGTTTTGGTAAAAGTTTGTTTTTGGATACACTTAAGGATGTTTTCGAAGGTAAAAAAGAGCTATTCAAAGGGCTTTATATTTATG
>JALSPW010000159.1 GCA_026985735.1 Saprospiraceae bacterium | reverse complement strand
TACCATTCAACATTCATAATTAAATTAATCTTTTGTCATTCTCAATTCTCAATTATTTGTATTATGTTAAAGCTATTCTTTATTTTTTAATTCCTCAAATTTCTTCAATCCACATTCCAAAAACGCTTTATATGCTTCTACATCAGGAGTGTAAGGATGTGGTTTGTTCAATACTTTTTGATCAGGACTTAATAATACATAATAGGGCTGTGATATTTTATTAAAATGCATGCCTTGAAACTCAGCCCATTTATTACCGACAGTTCTTAATTTTTTTTCCATAAAATCAGAGTAATAAGGCTTATCCAATTTTTTTCTATCATCAACATAAAGAGAAATCAGAACATAATCTTCGTTTATCAATTTGAATATTTCATCTTGACTCCATACATTGTCCTCCATTCTTCTACAATTGACACAGCCAAAACCGGTAAAATCAAGTAATATGGGTTTGTTTTGTTCTTTGGCATAAGCCAGTCCTTCTTCAAAATCATGAAAACAATTTATATTTAACGGACAATGCTTTGGAAATATGTAGCTATGACCGGCAGGTGGTGCCAAACCCGAAAGCATATTTGGAGTAATAAATGTTCCTGATCTTTCGCTAACTCTGAATCCGGAAGCAAAATATATTGCAAAAGCCAACATTAAAACACCTAAAATCTTTCTGGTTAGAGACAGTTTTTGTTTTGGAGGATCAAGAGGAAAGCGTATAAGACCAAAAAAGTATGCTGCCATTGCCAAAGCTATCAACACCCATAATCCAACAAATAATTCATAAGGCATAATCTTCCACCCCATTGTTAAATCCGCTATGGATATGAATTTTAATGCCAAAGCAATTTCAATAAAACCGAGAGTAACTTTTATAACATTCATCCAACTACCTGATTTCGGCATTGAATTGAGCCAGGCAGGGAACATTGCAAATAAAGCAAAAGGTAAAGCCAATGCAGTGGAAAAACCAAGCATTCCAAATAACGGTCCGGCAGGAATACTACCAAATATAGTCGGTCCGCCTCCTGTTGCAGTTTGTACAAGCAGTGTACCGATGATAGGACCTGTGCAGGAAAAAGAAACCAATGCCAAAGTGAATGCCATAAAAAAGATGCCTATCATACCGCCTTTATTTGCCATGGAATCGGATTTATTTGCCCAGGAACTCGGTAAAGTAATTTCAAAATATCCGAAAAACGAAATAGCAAAAACAATAAATAAAATAGCAAAAGTTATATTAAACCAAGCATTGGTAGATAATTGGTTTAATGCATCAGCACCAAAAATACCCGTGACGGCAAGTCCCATAATTACATATATCACGATTATGGACAAACCGTAGTATAACGCATTTCTTATTCCCTTGGCTCTGGTACCGGATCTTTTGGTAAAAAAACTAACCGTCAAAGGAACCATCGGAAATACACAAGGTGTTAAAAATGCTAATAATCCACCGACAAACCCCGCAAAAAATATAATCCACCAGCTATTATTAACCTTATCTTCTTTCGGAGTATCTATAGTGCCACAATCGGTTTCAATATCTTCTAAATTAAATTTATATTTCAAATTGGGACTTGAATTACCGGCTGAACCGGAGACAGTTGCTTGTGAAGAATTTTTTTGATTCTCTTCCGGCTTATTATCTGCAATAGCCGTTCCTTTCTCTAAATCAAAAGCAAAGTTTTTTTCTAGAAAAATACAGCGTTCATTATCACAACTTTGATAGCCAATATATCCGTTTAAAGGTTTGGATTTGTCTATAACTTTGATTTTTTGTTCGATAATATAGGGTTTTTCCCAAAGAAATTTTTTAACCACTACTCCGAACAAATCATCTTTTCCTTCTTTATATTCACCTTTCTCAACGGGTTTTCCTATTAATTCTATACCATCTTTTGTTTCATAGTTTATAGAAGTAGGAACAGGACCATTATCTTCGGTATACATAGAATAGATATCCCAACCTTTATCTATAGTAGCTATGTATCGAAGAATCATTTCTTCATTATTGATTTTTTCTATTTCAAAATTCCATTTAACGGGAATTTTATTTTTATCGTTTTTCGATGTTGATTTTACGTTATCATCGTTTTTTGTACTTAAAATATTAGTAACTGAATTTTCTTTATCGCTAGTTTCTTTATTTTGAATACTTACCGTTTTTTTTTGATTATCGGTAGGCTCAATATTTTTTTTATCACCGGTGGTATTTATTTTACTTTCTTGTTCTTTTTTTTTATCACGTTCATGAGATTGGTATGCTCTATCCCATTTTTCAAAATCAAATTTAAAATCCACATCGGTTGGTGGTAAACATCTTGTATCATCACAAGTCATAAAAGTGATATAACCGGTTACCGGTTTTGATTTGTCCAGAATTTTTATTGTCTGTGTAAATGTAGCCTTGTGATGAAATTTTTTTATTTGCATATCAAAGACTTTATCATGTATTGACTCCACATTATCACTTTCTTTAACTTCTCCTATCAGTTGATAATGGTCTCCTTCATCAAATGTAAATGATGTCGGTACGGGGCCACCTTCCTTAATATGTTGAGAATACAATGACCAAGTATCTTGAATTCTGGCATTAAATATTAAGTTATATTCATTTTCATTTAATTTTTCAACTCTCCACCTCCACCTAACCGGTCTCAAAATTTGACTAAAAGAGTTGAATGAAATAATTAAAAACAAACTTAAAAAGAGAAATTTTCTGACCATAATATAATTTTTTTTATAACCGAAATTTTTATACCGGAACATTTATATTTTTAAATAGCTATTTAATAACGATTAAATAACACTGTTTATAATAAATTTATTGTGATTGTAATTAAACAGCTTGCAAAATTTAAAAAATGATTTTATCTGTAAAATTGAAAATGATAAACAAGTATTGTAAAAATTATAACAAAATTAACAATTTCGGCAATTAAATTGTTTTTTATTCTTTGATAAATCATGGAAACAAATACACTCAAAGGGAAAGCAATAACAACCATATAATTTAGTAAAAAACCGGGCTTAAAAAATATAGAAATTATAATGGTGAAAAGCAATAACCAAAATAATATATTAATTTTTTTCTGAGATTGAATACTTTTTTTAATAATAAATTTGCGATACGTAAATGTTGAATAAAAGAATAAAAAAATAAAAATCGAGTAAATAATAATTGAAGCAATATCATGAGTAAAATACCGGGAGATAGTATAAATTTTTATTTTAGGTAATATTATATTTTTATCATAAAAAAACATAGTAAACGCATAAAAATAAATTACGGTCAATACTCCGCTTAGCAATTGAAATAATTCTCTTATTTTTAAGGTGCGAATGGATAAAAATCCCAGAATTAAAATTATAAATAATATTACAAAATTAAAATAAAAAAGAACGGCAATACTCATATATAAGCCTACGTTGTAGAGCATACGTTCGCTATAATATTTTTTATATGTTTTAAACAATTCATTAAAAGATAAAATAATGAAAAACAACCCTGTGATAAAGGGTGAAAATTTAAGCATTTCCGGGCTTAAGGATGATAGAAGGATAAAAAACATACCGGGTAAGAGTGACATATCTCTGGTAAAACGGTTTTTAATAACCAGTCTATTTATTAATATAGCCTCAATAAACACAATAATAATGCTAAAAATAGAATAAATAAGAGGATTTTCAGGTAATATTTTTAATAGTAATTTATATAAAGTTCCACCTTCTTCAACCGGAGTTAATTTTAAAGGATGTATCAATGAATAAAGCCTTATTATTATTGCATACGGTAATAATAATAAGCTATTGAAAAAAAGATTTTCTTTAAATATACTAATTAGCATTGATAATTATTAATATTAAGCACAAATATACATTAAAATTTTCTCATTCAAAAATAGGCGCATTTCAAAATTTTACTTTTATTTGTAGATTTGATATTAAGCGTAGGCTTATAAAGTGTTAGAATTTCAAAAAATGTCAATTCATTAATGATAGATACATATAAAAAATATTATCCTTCTAAAATTTTATTATTTGGTGAATATACCATAATAGACGGTTCTAATGCATTAGCTATCCCTTTTGAAAAATTTGTAGGTCAATGGAATTTTAATAAACATAAAAAAAATAATGAATTTGAACCTTTTGTTAAGTATTTAAAAAATATTGATTGGAAGGAAAACAACACTGTATTTTTTGAAGATAAATTGAGAAAAGATTTGGAAAAAGGATTGTTTTTTGATTCCAATATACCGGTTGGATATGGAGCTGGAAGTTCAGGTTCACTAAGTGCAGCGATTTTTGATAAATATTTTGAAAAAAACAATTTTAACATAAAAAAAATAAAAACAATTTTATCTTTACTTGAAGGATTCTTTCATGGTGTTTCATCAGGTATTGACCCTATGGTTTCGTATTTTAATAAGGGAATAAAATTAATTAATAAAAATAAATTTGAATTAATTAGTAATTTCAATATTGAGTTTAAAGAATACAATTTCTATTTACTGGACACAAAAATAAAACGGGAGACGATAAAATATGTGAATATTTATAATAATATGATTAAAACAAAAAAATTTACAGATAAGATCTTGCCGAAAATGATTTTATTGAATAATAAAATTATCACTGCTTTTCTGTTGCAAGATGAAAAAACCACTAATTTGATATTAAATGAAATTTCCCGGTTACAATATAAATATTTTGGGGAAATGATAATAGAGCCGTTAGTTAAATTATGGGAGGAATCATTAAAAACAAAAGACATTTCCATGAAATTATGCGGAGCAGGAGGAGGAGGATTTTATTTGATAATGATAAAAAAAGGAATAAAAATAAAAGATTTTTTTGAAAAAATTGATTTGATAAAAATATGATAAATCAGATATTTGACAGAGCATTATTACAATTGAGAAACAATAATTTTGAATCGTTTAAAGAGTTGGCAACAATTCAGGATGTAATCAATTATAAAGACAAAGAACAAAGAACCTTATTATTTTATGCGATAATTGAAGAAAAATACTTGTTTTTTGATTATTTATTAAAAAACAAAGCTTTTATTAATGTAGTTGACCGGCACGGTTATTCTCCTCTTCATTATGCTATAAATGAATACAGAATAAGAATGGTACGGAAGTTGATTGATAACGGAGCAAATATCGAAATGTTTGATTCTTATGGAAATAATGTTATAGCAAGAGCTGTTTTGACGTCCAAAGGAAGAAAAGATATTATAAATTACTTATTGGAAAAGGGTGCGAATCCTAATATACCTAATTATAAAGGATATACGGCTATCGACATGGCAAAAGTGATTGGTAATAAAAGTATTATAGAGCTATTTAGTGTCTTTCTATAAAGTGCTTGGGTTTTTGAAAATAATGAATTTATATACTAATTATCTGAAAATATTATTAAATAACGCCTTTGCATATTGCCAATTTGACCAATTAATGCAATATTTTGTTTTTTGTGATTCCTGAAAAGAATTTATTAATCCAGAAGTTTTTAATTCTTTAATATGTTGAGATATTGTAGATTGTGCAAGGGGTATGAATTTTACAATATCACCGACATAACAACACGAATTTTTTTCCATATATTGTAAAATTTTTATTCTTGCCGGATGACTTAAAGCCTTGGAAAAAACAGCTAATTTCATTATCCGTTCATCATATATTATTTTTTCTTCACTTAATGTCATGTTGAATATTGTTTTAATCGCAAAATTACGATAAATGTATTAATGGTAATAATATATACCGTTAAACTTTGAAAATAATGATTTTACCACATTAGTTATAATCAACGAATAAAGTAATATTAGGAAAATACTTTTTTGATATATAATTTAATGAATTCTATATAAGAAAGAATCGTTAGTACCTGATAAATTTATACGGAAAGTTTAAAGATAGAAAATTTCTTTTTAATAGTGTTTATGTAATAATTCACCGGATAGTTTTCTTGTAATTAGTGTCTGTCTATAAAGTGCTTGATTTTTGAAAAATAAAGATTTTTGATGAGATTTTTATCTTTCTGAGAATTAGTGATGCCTTAGCATCAGTAATTTGAATGAAGTGAAAATATCGCAAAAAGATTATTTTTCAATTTTAATGACTTTGTGGACAGACACTAATTAATCAATGTCGGATTCACGACAATAATAAGTATATTTAATATTGATTTAAAACACAAAAAAGAAAGAAATGTTATTATCTTATATAATCTAAATAAAAATAATAAATTATGATATTAGAAACAAACAAAGTTATAAAATTAATTTATCAGGCTTATGATAATGAGACCGGAGTGCTTTTAGACAGTAATATAGAGGGAAAGCCTTTGGAACTGATAATGGGTAAAAATCAATTAGTTGCCGATCTTGAAAAAGAGATAAAAGGAATGGAGAAAGGAGAAGAAAAGACGGTAATTGTGAGTAATGCATACGGGAAAGTAAAAAGCGAAGCAATAAAGGAATATCCAATTGAGCAATTTGAGAATATCGATTTAAAATTGGGAATGACACTGGCCAGTTTTGATTCTGATGGGAATCAAGTTTATGTAAAAGTAGCGGGATTTGATGAAAATTCCGTTAAAATTGATTTTAATCATCCGCTTTCAGGAAAAACCATAAAGTTTTATGTAAAAGTTTTGGATGTCCGGGATGCTACTGATGATGAAATATATTCAGGAGAAGTATATTATGAGGGGGATAGTTGTGGATGTGGTTCCGGATGTGGTTGTAAATAATAATTCTTAATTTTTTGTTTAATGGGGGATAGTGTTTATTCATTATCCCTTTTTTATTTTAATAAATCTTTAGTAATAATTGCAAAAGTCAAAAGAGTGTTATACATTTATGGTTTGTATTTGATGTAAAAAGAAATTTTTCAATCGAAATGATAATGTCTGATTGGTTATACAATAAAATTCAGAACCAAATTGAGCAATTTTTTTAGAAAAATATTGGATTTTTATCTTTATTCAAGTATTCACATCGCATTGGCTGCTACTTGCCTGGTTATACAAACTTATGTTCTTCTTGATTTGAAAATAAATATTCATTATGTTTTATTTATTTTTTCAGGAACACTGTTTTTATACATATTGCACAATATAAAAGGCAGTAAAGAGACTGAGCCGGAAAAAATTAGAGATAAAATTATTGTTATATCAAAAATGAAAAACCTGTTATCGATATTTATAGGTTTTTCTGCAGGAATTTTAATGTATAATCTTTTCTATGTAAAATTATCAACAGTTATTTATTTATCCATTTTGGGATTTATCTCAATTTGGTATGTAGTTCCTATTTTTGGTAAGCAAAAAAGATTAAGGGATTATTCGTTGGTTAAAATTTTTTTAATAGCTCTTGTATGGGCAACTCTTTCTTTTATTCCTGTGTTGGAAAATGAAGTTTCTTTAAAAGTGAAGATATTATTATTTATTCAGAACTATTTTTATATTTTTGCTTTGACTATACCATTTGATATAAGAGACTGCGAATATGAAAAATTAAATGGTTTAAAAACTATTCCGTCCATGATAGGAATAAGAAATTCAATAATTTTATCGGTTTTATTACTAACGGGATCTATTTTAATTTCATTTTTATTGATAGAACAATACGGGAAAATAAATTTTATAGCTTTAACAACAGGCTATCTATTAACAATGATTTTGATCGCCAATTCTTATAATAAAAAGAACGATTATTATTTTACAGGAGTGCTTGATGGTATGACGATTGTTATTTTCATAATGATATTAGTATTTAGTTTTATTGGAGATAAATAAACTTTAAAAAAAATGCGATAGATTTTAAAATCGATTCTTTTTGCAATATTTTTATCTTTTTAATTAAATATTATTAAATTTGACCGATATAATAGTCCTGTTTTTAGCGGAAAACAATAAAATTTCTCATAAAAATCAGCGATACAAATAGTTTTAATTTAAAGATATTTATTATCTGTAATTTCTGAAGAAAAATCTTTTTGATTAAAACATATTATTTTATATTTCAAAAGTTTTTTAAAAGAGTAATTACTTCAGAGTTATTATTATTTAACCCCAAAATATAATATATGTTTGGTAGTAAAAAAGATGAAGAAAAAATGAAACAAGCAAAAACAACTCAAACTTCAAGTTCTTCCGGAATAAACAGTTTGGTAGGAGGAACTTCTGTAAAAGGAGAAATTTATACTGAAAATGATATTAGAATAGATGGTAAGGTTTCTGGGAAAATAGAGTGTAGGGGTAAATTAATATTAGGCCCTAAGGGAAATATAGATGGTGAGATCATCTGTGAAAATGCAGTAATTGATGGTACTTTTAAGGGAAAATTAAAAGTAAATGATTTATTAACGGTAAGGGAAACTGCAGTAATAGACGGTGATGTGATTACCGATCAATTAAATGTGGAGTCAGGAGCAGTGTTTAATGTCAGTTGTATAATGGGAGGGCAGAAAATAAAAACTATCCAGGATACCGTAGCCAAATAAATAATTAAATAACCGGATGAAAAATTATGCTCGATATTCGGGAATGGCTTTTGAGTTATTAGCTTTGGTATTGATAATGGTTTTTGTTGGAAAAAGATTGGATGCATATTTTCATAACAAAAAATCATTTATAACTGCTATTCTCGTAGTTTTTTCCGTGATAGGCTATATGATCAAATTGTATTATGAGATAGTTAAAAACAGTAATAATGAATAATAATCCTTTTTGGAAATATTTTGGCTTTATATCGATTTTAGTGGTGATATTTTTAGTAACCATATATCAATTTGAAAGTTTTAAGGCCGATATCATATTATCAATAATCGGATTTTTATATATGGCTCTTGCAACTTCGGGATTTTATTTATTAACATTGAAAGCATTGAAAAGCACAAACAAGATGGCATTTATCCAACTGGTGATGTTTAATGTGATATTTAAAATAGTTGGATTTATGATTATTGCAGCAGTATATTTTAAATTGGCTCATCCAAAGCAAAAATATTTTATTCTGCCGTTTTTGACTATATATTTTATATATACTATTTTTGAGACTGTTTTTATTTATAATCTTTCACTGAAAAAATCATAAATATATGGCCGATTTTATTGTTAAAACAAATGATGATATAGTATTTGAAGTAAATAAATCAGATATAGATGATCTTGATATTATAAAAAATAAAGATGGTAGCTATAATTTGATTTACGAAAATAAATCTTATAACCTTTCCATACTTAAATCGGATATTAATAATAAAAAATATATAGTTTCTGTTGATGGTAAGGAATTTGACCTTGACATTAAGGATTCTCTTGATCAAATGTTGGATCAAATGGGTTTTTCTAATAATAAAAAACAAAGTACCGGAGAAATAAAATCTCCAATGCCCGGAATGGTACTACATATAGATGTTGAAGAGGGACAGGAAATAAAAAAAGGAGATACTTTGTTGGTATTGGAAGCTATGAAAATGGAAAACCTTATTAAAGCTCATGTAAATGGTAAAATAATATCGATAAAAGTTAAACAAGGTGATGCGGTTTCCAAAAATCAAGTATTATTGATATTGGGATAATTCCCTATAAATTTTGATATTTAAAAAAAATTACTTTTGTTTGTAAAAAATTTATATGAAAAATAATTATTTTAATCATTATAACTTCTCTTTTTATTTCATTTACTGGAATAAAAGGGGGCTTTGTGTTATGTGATTCTAATAATAAACCGGTATAACAAAAGTCCTCAAATATTTTTTTGAGGACTTTTTTTTTCAACTGATTTGTAACAATGAGTAAAAATATAATAATACAAGGATTTTCCGGAGCTTTTCACGAAGAAGCTGCGAGGGAATATTTCAGGAATGAAAAAATAGATATTATCCCTGCGATGACTTTTGAAATTCAAGCAGACAAGCTGTGCGAGGATAAGAATATTGATTATGCAATTATGGCGATAGAAAATTCAATTGCCGGAAGTTTACTTCAAAATTACAGGCTTATTAGAGAAAATCAATTTAGAATAATCGGTGAACAATATCTGAGAATCAGGCATAACCTTATGGCGTTGCCCGGACAAAAAATTGAAGACATAAAAGAGGTGGTATCACATCCGATGGCTTTGAACCAAAGTATAAAGTTTCTCAAAAAAATGAAAAATGTTAGATTGGTAGAAGCTGATGATACGGCTTTAAGTGCTAAAAATATAGCGGATAACAAACTAAAAAATATTGCTGCCGTTGCTAGCAAGACTGCTGCAAAAATCTATGGATTACAGATATTGGCAGCAGATATAGAAACTTCGGACGTCAATTATACAAGATTTTTTATTATAAAGAAAAACGGTATAATCCCGGATATAAAAGGAGATGAAAACAAAGCATCCATCTATGTAAAAGTAAACCATGAAAAAGGTAGTTTATTAAAAGTGTTGGAACATATATACAGTTGCGATGTCAATATGAGTAAACTCCAGTCATATCCTGTTTTAGGGTCATTTAATGAATATTATTTTCATATAGACCTTGAATTTGAAACAGTAAGGCAGTATAAAAAACTTATATCCAAACTTAAAGAGATAACCAATCAAACGGAAGAATTGGGTGTTTATAAAAAACATAAATTTTTATTATGATAATAAAACCGTCAAACAGAATACAAAAAATAAAGCAATATTACTTTGCAGGCAAAATGGCACAAATTGCAGAAATGAACAAAAAAGGTTTTGATATTTTAAATATCGGAGTCGGAAGTCCTGATCTCGAACCTCATGTTGATGTTGTCAATTCTTTGATCAGATCGGCAAAAAAACCTGTAAATCACGGTTATCAATCCTATCGAGGAATTGAAGAATTAAGAAACTCTTTTTCAAAATGGTATAAAAAATATTTTGATGTTGATATAAATCCGGCAAAAGAAATCCAAATTCTAATGGGATCTAAGGAAGGCATTATGCATATTGCGATGGCTTTTTTAAATGAGGGAGACAAAGTTTTGGTTCCTGATCCCGGATATCCTGCATATACGGCTGCATCCAAGCTGGCCGGAGCAGAAGTGCTGAGGTATGATTTAAACGAAAGCAATAATTGGTTGCCAAATATTGAGTCTCTTGAAAAAAAGGATTTAAGTTCTGTTAAAATTATGTGGTTGAATTATCCACACATGCCGACAGGTGCGAATGCTTCATGGCAGGTATTTGAAAAACTTATAAATTTTGCAATAAAAAATAACATTTTACTTGTAAATGATAATCCGTACAATTTTATCCTTAATGATAATCCTATAAGCATATTGCAAATTTCCGATGCCAAGAAAGTAGCCTTGGAGCTTGTTTCTTTGAGCAAGTCTTATAATATGGCAGGTTGGCGGATAGGTGCGATAGCAGGAAATGATAATTACATTAATGAAATTCTTAAATTCAAAAGTAATATGGATTCCGGAATGTTTAAATCTATACAGGAAGCAGGGGTAACAGCCCTTAATCTAAATGAAGATTGGTTTGATAAACTCAATAAAATGTATGAAAAACGCAGAAGGAAAGTTTGGGAAATAATGGATGTTCTCGGGTGTGATTATTCACCGGATAGCACCGGCATGTTTGTATGGGGCAAAACAGGATTGAAAGATGAAGAAGAATTTGTTGAAGATATATTGCAAAAAGCTCATGTGTTTATAACTCCCGGAAGGGTTTTTGGTGAAAACGGAAAGGGATATATAAGAGTTTCATTAACAAATAGTTTGGAAAAACTGGATAAAGCATTGAGAAAAATAATACATAGTGTCAATTCTTAAAATCCCTGGTTTTAAAAAATTAAATACTTTATAGTGGAAAATTATATATGAAATTATTTTTGAAGAATAAAAAGTAAAAGAATGAATATTACTATTTTGGGTCCGGGACTTATTGGAGGTTCTATGGCGTTGGATCTTAAAGATGCAGGAAATTATATTATAGGAGTAGATAAAAATCCTAATCATATAGAACAATCTCTTCAGCTTGGTTTGATAGATGAACAATCGGATTTGTCTGAGGCTATTCTAAAGTCCGATGTGATAATTTTATCAATTCCCGTAGATGCTATAATCGGATTATTACCAATGGTATTGGACAGTATCAAAAGCAATACCACGGTGATTGACGTAGGTTCGATAAAGACAAATATATGCAAGGTGGTGGCAAATCATCCCAATCGAAATAGATTTGTAGCAGCACACCCTCTGGCTGGAACAGAATATTCCGGCCCCAATGCCGCTTTATCCGGATTGTTTAGAGGTAAATACAATATAATTTGTGAAGAGAATAAAAGTGATGAAGACGCTCTAATGACAGCTGTTGATATTTTTAATCAATTGGGTATGACTTCTATGTTTATGAATCCGGAAGATCATGATAAACACATGGCTTATGTTTCTCATTTGTCACATATCAGTTCTTTTATGCTTGGGCAGACGGTACTGGAAATAGAAAAAGATGAAAAGCAGATTTTTAATCTTGCCAGTACCGGATTTGAATCGACGGTAAGACTTGCCAAGAGTTCGGCAGACACATGGGTGCCGATATTTGAAAATAATAAAAATAACATTAGTGATTCTCTTGATCAATATATCGGTTTTCTGACTGAATTTAAAGATGCTCTTGATTCAGGTGATTCCGGAAAAATGTATAATATGATATGCAGATCTAATGAAATAAAAAGAATTTTAAGCGGTATGAAGCTTAATATTGTGAAGTTGAGTTAATGATTAATTAAAAATTAATTATACTTTAACAAGAAGTTTAATGAGATATAATATATGATATAAAATCACTTTATTTTAAGACATTTCAACAGGAAAATCTTTGTTTTGAAGAAAAGTGGTCCCACAAGGACTTGAACCTTGGGCCACCTGATTATGAGTCAGGTGCTCTAACCAACTGAGCTATGGGACCAATCTATACATTGTAAGCATATAAGTAGAATCATTTTGTTTTAATGTAATCTACCTGTTTCGTTACAAAGCATTTAATGTTCCGGAACTATATCCGGTAAAAATATCACTTATCTTTTTAAAAGCGGGTGCAAAGTTACATAAATAGTTAATTAGTTTCAAATTTTTTTGTAAAAATTTTTATAGTAAATTAGTATCTATGAGTTTGATTTATTAAAAAATATGGTATTTCAAGAAAAAACAGTTAAAATTTTTATCTCAAAAATAGTCTAATCCAATAGTTTTAAATATGCAATATAGAAAAAAAATAAAATAAATTTTAATTAAAATAGAATAATAGAATAATTTGTTTTTTCTTTGCATTACCCGTTTGGGTAAACATTAATATTGTGAGCGAAAATACTAAGGAAATAATATTATCAGGTGCTAAGGAAATATTTTTAGAAAAAGGTTTTCAAGGAGCCAGAATGAGGGATATTGCGGAGAGGGCAAATATCAACAAAGGTTTATTACATTATTATTTTAAATCAAAAAAAATACTATTTGTTGCTGCTTTCAAATCCATTGCCATGGAACTTTTTCCTAAATTGGAAAATGTGATTAAATCCCGAAGGTCGTTTTATGAAAAAATTGAATTAATTATCGATATTTATATTGAGTTATTAACAGGAAATCCTAAATTGCCTTCTTTTATTTTTAATGAAATAAATTATAATAAAGATATTTTTTTTGAATCTATCTTAAGTACTGGTTTTGTACCTAATTTTACTATGATAAAGGATTTTATTAATAATGGTATTGAAGAAAACAAATTAATTAAAATTGACCCTTTACAATTTGTATTGAATGGATTATCAATGATAATATTTCCATTTTTGATACAACCTATTGTGGTGTATTTTGAAAATATTTCCGGTGATGAATATTTGAAGTTGATGAAAATGAGAAAAAAATTAATAGTTGATACTTTGATAAACAGTTTAAAAAAATAAATTATGCTATTAACACATAAGATGTCTTTAGGAAAATATCACAAATTTAAAAATATTTGTTTTCGTGACATTATCATTTTTTTACAAGTAATTATTTACGTATTTATCATATTTGTTTTAGATTACAATTTTGCAAATGCACAATCCGGTATTCTGACATTGGATAAAGCAATTGAAGCTGCGCTTGAAAAACAACCGTTGAATAAACAAAAATCGTTAATTGCAAATAAAACGGCACTTCGGATTGATTATCTTAAAAAACAACAATTGCCACAGATTAACTGGACGGCTCAAGCTACTTTGCAAAGTGAAAATATTGATTTGGAATTTCCTATTCCCAATGTAGACCCTATCAGTTTGCCATTATATAAAGCAAATACGGATATAGATGCAAGTTATTTATTTTATGATGGAGGTTTAAATAAAACGCTACGTGAAAATGAAAGATTGAAAGCGGATATGTTCAAATTTAATATTGAAACCCGGTTATTTAAAATAAAGTCTAAGGTAGTTGATTTGTATTTTTCCATTTTGACACTTGAAAAACAAAAAGAAATTTTAGATAGTTCTCTTTCCATATTAAAACTTAAATCCGAAAAATTAAAGACGGCAATTGATAATGGTGTTGCTTTAAAAAGCGATATGGATAAAATAGAATTGGAAAAAATTAAATTGAAAAAAGATATTGCAACTGTTCAAAACAATATTAAAACATTAAAATTACTATTAACTGATATTACGGGAATTGACATAGAAAATAAAAAGCTTATTAACAAGGATATAATGCTTTATGATAAAAATTGGTCTTCAAGGCCTGAATATAAATTTTTTGCTTCAAACATAAAAGTTTTGGAACAGGGTAAACAAATAATAGTTGCAAAAAACAAACCGAAAGTTATTCTTTTTGCAAGAGCCGGAATAGGATATCCAAATCCCTTCAATTTCTTTAATGATAATATAGCTCCTTATGCAATTGGTGGAATAAGATTTGTTTGGAATTTTTTGGATTGGAAAAAGTCTTCAATTGAAAAACAAAAATTGGATATTGAAAAATCCATAATAGATAATAAAATAGAGGTATTTGATGAAAATATGAAAATAGAAACAAACAGAATTTTTTCACAAATAAAAGGTTTGGAAGACAATTTGCATTTTGATAAAGAAATAATATTAAAACAAAACCGGATAATACAAATAATAGAGAATCAATATAAAAACGGTACAGCCACTATAAATGATCTCTTGGTGGAATTAACAAAAAAGAGAATTTCGGAAATCAATGCAGTTATTAATAAAATGAGGATAGATAATTTAAAATATAAATTAAAGATTTTTTTAGGCAAATAAAAAATTTAAACAGATGAACTTCAAATATTTACTTTTTATATTATTGATAACCGGTTTTTCTTCTTGTATTGAAAAGGAAGAAAAACCTGATGCTTACGGCAATTTTGAGGCAGTTGAATATATGATTTCACCTGAAGTGCCGGGAAAAATCATATATTTCAATATTTCGGAAGGGCAAAATCTCAAAAAGAATAGCATTGTTGCCGTTATAGATACTACATTATTACATACGCAAAAACAATTGCTTAGAGCTACAATAAAGGCAACCAAATCAAAATTGCAAAATGTAAAGCCACAAATAGCTGTTTTAAACGAAGAAAAGACTTATTTGCTACATGAAAAAGTTAGATTGATAAAATTAAAGGAAGGAAATGCCGCTACTCAAAAGCAAGTGGATGATCTTGATTCGAAGATAAGGGTATTGGATAAAAAAATATTGGCAACACAATCAAAAGTCACCGATATAAATAAAAGCATTTTGGCACAAATAACTCCAATGAAGGTGAGATTGCGGCAAGTGCAGGAAAAAATTGAAAAAAGCAAAGTAATCAATCCTATTGATGGTCAGGTTTTGTCAATATTCAAAAGACAAGGAGAAGTTGCAGGACAGGGAATGCCGTTATACAAGATAGCCGATTTATCAACTTTGGAGTTAAAAGCATATATCACGGGATTACAATTGTCACATATTAAATTGAATCAGGAAGTTACCGTATTAATAGATGATACGGAAAGCACAAATAAATCATATAAAGGGGTTATTAGCTGGATATCCAATAAAGCGGAATTTACTCCAAAAACCATTCAAACCAAAGAAGAAAGGGTGAATCTGGTTTATCCTATCAAAATTAGAGTTAAAAATGACGGAAGTATGAAAATCGGTATGCCGGGAGAGGTAAATTTTTAATTTGCGGATTCTGCTTTGTACTACAGATAGAAAAACAATGAATAAAGTTATTATAAATATCGAAAATATATATAAATATTATGGAGAAATAAAAGCTCTGGAAAATATAAGTTTTTCTATTGGTAAAGGAGAATTGTTTGGATTGATAGGACCTGACGGAGGAGGAAAGACGACATTAATCAGGATTTTAACAACTTTATTGAAACCTACGCGGGGTAATGCACAAATAAACGGTCTTGATATAGTTAAGGATTTTAAGAAATTAAGAAAACAAATAGGTTATATGCCCGGGCGTTTTTCTTTGTATGAAGATTTGACAGTGGAAGAAAATCTTAAATTTTTTGCTACTATTTTTAATACTTCTATAAAAGAAAATTACTATCTTATTGAAGATATTTACACTCAAATAGAGCCGTTTAAAGATAGGAGAGCAGGAAAGCTTTCTGGGGGTATGAAACAAAAATTAGCACTTTCATGTGCTCTTATTCACAAACCGGATATTTTATTTCTCGACGAACCGACTACAGGCATTGATGCTGTGTCAAGAGTTGAATTGTGGGATATGCTCAAAAAATTAAAAAAACAAAACCTTACGATTCTGGTTTCAACACCATATATGGACGAAGCAAAATTATGTGACAGGGTTGCATTTATACAAAAGGGGAAAATAATGGAAATCAATTCACCATTAACGATAATTGAGGAATTTGAAGAACCATTGTATTCTGTAAAAGGAGATGATTTTTATCATTTATTATTGGAATTACGTAAAATGAAAATCACAAAAACAGCATTTCCTTTTGGTGATTCAATACATTTGACAACCAATAGAAATATTGATACACATGAATTGAATGATATGATAGAAAAAAGAATAGGAGCAAGAACAGAAACAAAAAAAATAAATGCAAATATTGAAGATTGTTTTATGGCGAAAATGATAAATAATATGTGATGAAAAAAGATAGTGGAAATTATATCGTGGAAGTAGAGAATCTCACAAAGAAATTCGGAAGTTTTATCGCTGTGGATAATATATCTTTTAAAGTAAAAAAAGGTGAAATTTTTGGTTTTCTAGGCGCTAACGGTGCCGGAAAAACAACAGCAATGAAAATGTTGACAGGATTGTTGAACCCGAGTTCGGGAAAAGCAATAGTTGCAGGTTGGAATGTAGAAACAAATCCCGATAAAGTTAAATTGAATATTGGATATATGAGTCAAAAATTTTCACTTTATGATGATCTTAGGGTTAATGAGAATATCCGGTTGTATGCCGGAATCTATGGTTTAAAAAGATCGGAAATTAAAATCAAAATTAATAAATTGATAGGAGAGTTAGGAATGGAAAACCTAAGGAAGAAATTGGTGGGAGATCTTCCGTTGGGTTGGAAACAAAAGCTGGCATTTGCCATATCTTTAGTGCATGAGCCACCTGTGGTTTTTCTGGATGAACCGACTAGTGGAGTTGACCCTATAACAAGAAGGCAATTTTGGGAGATGATTTACAAGGCTTCTTCAGAAGGAACTACTATTTTCGTTACGACTCATTATTTGGATGAAGCTGAATATTGTACAAGGGCGTCTATAATGGTTGACGGGCAGATAAAAGCATTGGATACACCTGAAAATTTAAAAAATAGATTTGAAGTGGATAATATGCAGGAAGTATTTGTGAAATTAGCAAGAGGATGATTAAAAGAATGTTTTTAAATTTTAATGATTTTATAGACAGACACTAAATAATTATTTTTTAGAATAAAACCGGTATGAAGGCATTTTTAGCATTTTTAAAAAAAGAATTTTACCACATTTGGAGAGATCCGAGGTCTCTTTTGATTTTAATAGGTATGCCTATGGTTCAAGTTATTTTATTTGGATTTGCAATCACAAATGAAATTGTAGATGCAAAGATTGCCATTTTAGACAATTCAAAAGATGAAGTAACACAGGAAATAAGCAATAAAATATTATCATCCAAATATTTTAAATTATTCGAATATCTGACAGATAAAAATCAAATAGAAAAGTCATTTAAAAAAGGTAAAATTAAAATAGCTATTATTTTTGAAAATGATTTTTCACAGAAACTTAATAGAAACGAAAATCCACAAGTTCAGATAATAGCCGATGCTACAGATCCTAATACTGCGACAACTCTTATAAATTATGTGAGTAGCATTGTTTTTGATTATCAAAGTAAATATTTAAAAAACAAGTCAGGAGGATTGAATGTAGTATCCAAAATGGAATACAATCCCGGATTGAAAGGTGTTTATTTGTTTGTTCCGGGAATTATTACGGTGATTCTTATGCTTATTTCAGCCATGATGACTTCTATTTCCATAGCGAGGGAAAAAGAAAAAGGAACTATGGAGATATTATTGGTTTCCCCTATCAAGCCCTTAATGGTAATAGTAGGTAAAGTGGTACCTTATATATCTCTTGCATTAGTAAATGCAGTGACAATCTTATTGCTCGGTGTATTTGTATTCGGACTTCCAATCAGGGGCTCTTTACCGGTATTAATGTTGGAAATTATTATCTTTATTATTACTGCATTAGGATTGGGAATTTTTATTTCGACAAAAGTTGAGACTCAACAAAATGCCTTATTGGTGTCTTTGATGGGATTATTATTACCAACGATTATTTTATCGGGTTTTATTTATCCTATTGAAAGTTTACCGGAAATACTACAATATATCAGTCATATTATTCCGGCAAAGTGGTTTTTGATTATCCTTCGGGATATTATGATAAAAGGTACTGAATTCCGGTTTATTATTAAAGAAACTTTGATTTTATTCGGAATGATGACATTCTTTTTGATAATAAGTATTAAAAATTATAAAATCAGATTGGAATAGAATAATTATGAGAACCATACTATATATATTGCAAAAAGAATTTATACAAATATCAAGAAACAGATTGATGATGGGAGTTCTTTTTATAATGCCGTTTTTCCAATTGATTTTATTGGGTTATGCTGCCAGTTTTGAAGTAAAAAATCTTAATATTCATATTGTAGATCCGGATAAAAGCAGTTTTTCATCAGATTTGATTTCAAAATTTTCCGCTTCATCATATTTCAATGTAAAAAATTTGACCAATAGCCATAAACTGGCTATGGAAGATTTGGAAAAAGGTAAGGTCGATTTGATTATGGAAATCCCAAAAGATTTTGAAAAAGACTTTATCAATGGAGAAAAAACCAATATTTATTTGAGTATAGATGCCGTAAACGGTGTTAAAGCCGGATTGGCAAATGCTTATGCCGGTATGATAATTAAAGACTTTAATACGGATATATTTGCGAAATATACAGGAAGAAAAATTTCTTTACCAATCGGTATAACCTGGTCAAATTGGTATAATAAACACATGGTTTATTCAACTTTTATGGTTCCTGGAATCCTGGTATTATTGGTGACTATGATTGCCGTTTTTCTTACTGCAATAAATATTGTTAGGGAAAAAGAAATAGGAACAATAGAGCAATTAAATGTGACTCCTATCAAAAAGAGTCAATTTATCATAGGTAAGTTATTTCCATTTTTATTGATTGCTTTTTTTGAATTAAGTATCGGGTTGATTATAGCCAAGCTGGTTTTTAATCTGCATTATGAGGGAAGTTTGATTTTAGTCTATTCGTTTACATTTGTGTATTTATTTGCAGTACTGGGCATTGGATTATTTATTTCTACTTTATCCAATACTCAACAACAAGCGATGTTTATAGCATATTTTATCTTTGTGATATTTATTTTAATGAGCGGATTGTTTACGCCCATAGAAAGTATGCCGGTTTGGGCACAAAAAATAACTTGGTTTAATCCCATAAAGTATTTTATTGAATTTATGCGCATGGTATTATTAAAAGGAAGTACTTTTGCAGATGTAAAAAATCATTTTATTATAATCGCTATTTATGGTGTGATATTGAATACTCTTGCAGTTTGGAATTATAGAAAAGTAAGTGGATAAATATATCGAATTTATTAACTTTAAAAGTAAAAAAACACAAATACAACGTACTCCTGTCAAAAACAGTTTTAATAACAAGTTCAGAACAACTGACTCGTAGGAAATTAAGATGACCCCAAAATTAATAAAATCGTTTTATTAAAAATATTTTCATTCAAAATGAGTTTCTTTATTAATTATTAATTGTAATTTTGCGCACATTCTTTATAAAAATTAAAATAATGGGAGTAAAAAATAAAATAGTATGTGATTGGCAGGGTAAAATGGCATTTGAAGCTGAATTGCCCGGAGGAAAAATCAGATTGGATGCAGAACCGAATGTTGGAGGTGAAGGTACCGGAGTACGTCCAAAAGCACTTTCATTGGTATCATTAGGTGGTTGTACCGCTATGGATGTAGCATCATTATTTACTAAAATGCGTGCGATTCCTGATGATTTCAAAGTGTATGTTAATGGAGAATTAACAGAAGAACACCCTAAATATTATTATAAAACCCATATAGAATATCATTTTTGGGGAAAAGATCTAAAAAAAGATAAATTGGAAAAATCCGTCAGTTTATCACTTAACAGATATTGTGGAGTTACCGAGATGTTCAGAAGATTTTCAGAAGTCACCTTTGAAATAATTTACCACGAAGATTAATAATCATCAAGGTATTATAATTATATACGAGTGATTACAATTAAGTTAAAGAAGGTAGTTTTTTTACATAATCTACCTTCTTTAACAGGATATTTTATTCTATTATAAGTTTGTGGATTGCATTTCCCTTATTGGTTTTTAATTTGATAAAATAAATACCGGTAGGAATGTTATCTACATTAATTAGACTTATTTTGTTAATTCCTTTATTAAATTCAGAATCAGTTATAGTCCTTATCTTTGTTCCGTTAATATTAAAGAGAGAAAGATTAACATTTGTCCTTTCGGTTAAGTTGAATGTAATTACAGTTTCATTAGTGAATGGATTTGGTGAATTCGTAAGACTTACCTGATTGGCAAAGGCCGGATCGTAAGTTGCATTTAGAAAGTCATAAACAGCTTGATTTGCTAAAACAGGGGGTAGTTTTTCAGCTTGTTCGGGAATAAAAGGAATGCCATCTCCATCTGAATCTCCACCTGTTTCACCGGTAGGACCTGCTTCTGACAATTGCATACCGTTGATAACTATTTTGGAAAAACCGGTGTATATTTCCGGAGAATTAGCAAAATTTCCAACTAGATTTGCTTCTCTTAAAGCGCCTGTTACTACTGCTACATTAAATGGAGTATAAATCGCTTTGCCGTTTTTAAGATTTGTTTTGAAAATATATTTTGAAGGTACATAATAATTTGCGATTAAAAATTTATAAGCGTTATTTGCTTCATCTAAAAATTTTGAATTTCCGGTTAATTCATAAGCGGCATATAATCCGCGAATAGCTGATGAAATAGCACTTAAAGATGTTCCTTCCGAATGGCCATCTCCTAATTTGAAGAAATTATAATAATCTCCTGTTTCGGATTTAAGATTATTTATTAAAAAATTAGCTTGTGCCATAGCTAATTGAGCAGGTTTTCCTTCAATTGGGGTGCCGTGAAATTCCTCTTCCATTTTTTTCAAAATAACAAGAATATATCCTGCACTTACTGCAGAAATAATATTACCTTTTTTAATACTCCCATTGTCTAATTCCGAAATATCAACGAATGTTTTATTTGCCGGATCGAAATGCATTGCAGCGATATTCATAAACAAGACTTTGCTGGTTCCCATCATAAGGTCAAAAGGTCCCGGTACACCTGTTTGAGCCATTGGTGCGGGAAAAGGATCTCCGTCAAAAACGGATTTATATGCGACATGTGCTTCATCACTACTATCGGCAGGATTCATCATATTTCGGAAATTAAGAGTTCCCCAAAGTAATGATAATTGATCAAAAAGATGACTGGATTTATCCGTTACTTCCATACCATTCAATCTAGGAGGCATACCTGTCATAACCATACCTTCGCTAATAGCAATTTTATGAGGAAAATATTTAATTCCATCTGCCGGATTATATGTTGCCGGATTAACAGCACCGAGAGAAGAACCGTCAAAAGCAAGTTTGTTTATTGTGAATAAAACTTTATTAATAGCTTCTGCTGTCAAAACCTGGCCTATAAATCCATCAGCATTATCACCACCGATAAAAATATTGTTGGAAGGATCAAATTTCCCATTTATAGAATCCGGAGTGGATATACCATCGGGTACAACTTCATTTTCATTTTCATCATGGAAACTACCGAGCATATCCTGTGCCCAGAGGTATTGTTTCATTAATGCCTGACCCATAGCACCAGGATTTAAAGTTTTTACCATTTTACTTCTATCCCATCTAAGAGTTTTAAAATCGGTAGCAAAGTCACTTGCGATATCTTGCGGAAGATGAGGATCTCCCTGTATAAATTCTGCAAATTGTGGCCATGGATTTTTAAAAGGAATAAAATGTGCATTACGCCCCAGTTGCATTATCATACCAATCAGTACATCATCTTCTTTAAAACCGTTAGCTGTCGGTGTAAACTTACCATCCATTCCATCGGGAGCCATAGATGCCATTTGTCTGATCATAGGACTCCACATCATGTGCAAACCAATACCAGATCTGGATATAACGGTACCTAATTGATATCTTGAATATTCATAAGCCTCTATTCCCAAAGTATAACTAATTGAATCCGGTTGATTCGGTATCATAGGATCCAAATCGTCAAGATTGTATCCCAAAGCTTCAGCCCATGGTTCGCCGCTTTCGTTAATTTCATTAGCGAGAAGCATTTGTTCCATAGTTTTGTAATCGGTAGTATTTGTAATCGTAAGTTGAGAAAAACCGGATGATATACTTATTAATAATATCATTAATGCCGGAATTAAACCAAAGTAATTTTTCTTTTTCATTTTTATTAAATTTTGTTTAGATAATTTGTATATGACTAAAAAGTCAACATAATAAAGTTGAATTTTTTATCAACTTTGGTTTAATAGTCTTACATTGAATCTATTACTGACGAAAAATCATTATTAAAACAATAAATGTAGTGAAAATGACAAAAGGTTTATAAATTATAAAAATTTTGTAAGGGGATATTTTATAATAACTGAGTTTATAAAAAAGTTACATGATGCATATTCCAAAATTTCAAAAAATGCACTAATATGCGAACATAGTGAAGCGGTCTTAACGCCAAACCGTTATCAAGATGGTGAAAACTAAACTTTTTATAATTAGTATCAATTAAATTTTTTTCGAGCTAATAAAATTATAATCAAAAAAACAATAAAATAAATTGGTATTGTAATAAAATAATTAATTTTAAAATATTTTCCTATTTGTTGGAATACAATTGATAAAACAAAACCCAATAAAATTACAAATATAAAATATTTTTTATTAATTCTTTTCACTTTAAGTTATTTACAGTTATTTATATATTTCCATTTTCACTAATAAAAAAGTAAATATCTAAAAAAAGTCACAGAAAACAAAAAATAGGAGATAGAAAATTAAAATTGTACAAGGAAAAATTAGATTTCCAGTCGTTAGTAACAGATAAATAAGACGCTATATAACTATTTATCTGCTTTCCCGGAGTATATATAATACATAAAAAGACTTAGGAAGGCAGGGCATTTTCAAATATATTCAGGACAACCGATCTATTGTGAAGGACAAAAGATTAGAGAAATTAATGGTAATTGCGGACTGAAGACCGGGAATTAATGACTACCGAATAACCACAAATAACCATTCATTTGTTTTTATGTCCGGCAGTTTACAAACATAAAAGCAAATAAAATAATATTAATTTCAATCCGGGTATTAACCGAAATCGTCAAAGAAAATTTGTTCTTTCGGTACTCCGAGTTCATCCAGTGTTTTCATAATGGATGCTGCCATAGCTGGAGGTCCGCAGTAATAATATTCACATTCTTCCGGTTCAGGATGATCTTTAAGATATTGTTCATAAAGAACATTCATTATATATCCTTTAAAGCCATCGCCAGGAGCATTGATATTTTCTTTTACTTTCCAATTATCTTCAGGTAGCGGGTTATCAAGAGCAACATAAAATTTAAAATTATCAAAATCTTTTTCTATTTCCCTGAAATCTTCGATATAGAACAATTCCCTTCTTGTACGGCCTCCATACCAATATGATACTTTACGATGTTTCCATTTCAATGTACGGAATATATGGAATATATGAGACCGCAATGGTGCCATTCCTGCTCCTCCACCGATATAAATCATTTCCCGGTCGGAATCTTCTTTAATAAAGAATTCTCCATAAGGGCCTGAGATAACAACTTTATCTCCCGGTTTTTGATTGAATATATAAGAAGAACAAACTCCTGGATTAACATCCATCCATGTATTTTTTTCTCTATCCCAAGGTGGAGCTGCAATTCTGATATTAAGCATAATAATATCTCCTTCGGCAGGATAGCTGGCCATTGAATAAGCTCTGAATTGAGGTTCTTCGTTTACCATTTTCAAATCCCACATTTTATATTGATCCCATTCGGATTTAAATTCATCAGGACGTTTATGATATTTGGGATGAGCTGTAATATCAAAATCTTTAAAATATACTGTAATAGGTGCAGGTACATCAATTTGCACATAACCACCTGCTTTAAAATCCAGATGTTCTCCTTCGGGAAGTTTTACTTTAAACTCTTTGATAAAAGAAGCGACATTATAATTTGATACTACTTCGCATTCCATTTTTTTGATACCGAAAATTTCTTCCGGAATTTTGATTTTCATATCATTTCTGACTTTTACCTGACATGCAAGTCTTACACCTTTTTCAACTTCTTTTCTGTTAAGGTGATTAAGTTCCGTAGGTAAAACATCTCCGCCACCATCACTTACAACGCATTTACACATTGCGCAAGTACCACCACCGCCACAGGCACTAGGCAAGAAGATATTATTTTCTGCCAGCGTTGTGAGTAATGAAGAACCCGGATCTACTTCGATAGCTTCATTTTCTTTTCCGTTAATAACCAGTTTAACTTTTCCTTGCGGTAAAAGTTTTTTTCTGGCATATATTAGCATTAATGCAAGAAGTAAAATAATAATGACAAAAACCAATACGGATGCCAGTATAAAATTATAATCAATTGTCAAGTTCATTATAAGTTAAATTTTATTTTCCACTAAAAAATATTGCAGGATCAATTCCCATCATTCCCATAAAAGCCATTCCCATCAAGCCGGTAATAATAAATGCAATTCCAAGACCTCTAAGAGGAGCGGGAATATCCGAATATCTCAATTTTTCCCTGATTGCAGCCATTGCCACTATAGCAAGAAACCAGCCAAAGCCTCCACCGAGGCCAAATGCTACACTTTCGGAAAAGTCATATTCTCGGGATATCATAAACAATGATGCTCCTAAAATTGCGCAGTTGACAGTGATAAGGGGCAAGAAAATTCCCAAGGAATTGTACAATGCAGGAGAGACTTTTTCCACTACCATTTCTACCAATTGAACCATTGATGCAATGACGGCAATAAATAATATAAACCTTAAAAAGGTCAGATCCATACCGAGTATACCGTTTTCAGAAAGCAAATATCTGTTTATAAGCCAGTTGATAGGAACGGTAATTCCCAATACAAAAATAACCGCCAATCCTAAACCTGAAGCGGTTTTAACAGTCTTCGAAACGGCAAGATATGAACACATTCCCAAAAAATAAGAAAGAACAAGATTCTCTACAAATGCCGATTTAATAAATATATTTAAAAATTCTTCCATTTTTATTTATTTTTTCTTTTATGAAATATCAACTAATTTAGTGTTTTTACTTCTTTGATACCAGATAATCATTCCAAGTATAAATAATGCGGCTGCCGGTAAGACCATTAAGTTGTTATTGGTGTACCAACCAAACCATGAATTTGTTGTTGTATTAATCCAAAAGTCGGAACTAGCTCCGATTATTTTCATTTCGAGAGGGGTGCCTGATAAAAGTGTACCTCTTCCGAAGAGTTCTCTGAAAAAAGATATAATAATAAGGATAATTCCATATCCCAAGCCATTGCCAATACCATCTAAAAATGATTGCCAGGGTGGATTGGCCATAGCAAAAGCTTCAAGTCTTCCCATTACGATACAGTTGGTAATAATCAATCCGATAAATACCGATAGTTGTTTATAAACCGGATAGCTATATGCTTTTAGTGTTAGTTCTACAATTGTAACCAAAAAAGCAATTACCACCAATTGTACAATCATTCTCACTTGTTTAGGAATATATTTTCTCATCAAGGAAATAGCGAGATTTGAAAAAGCAATTACAAATGTCACGGCAATTGCCATTACGATGGAAGGTAAAAGCATAGATGTTACAGCCAATGCAGAACATATCCCCAACACCTGAACAGTTACCGGATTATTATCATTTAAAGGGTCTAAAAGCAACTTTTTTTCCTTTTTTGTCATAGGGAAAAGAGCTTTTTTACTTTCTTTCATTTCAGACATTTTATTTTTGTTTTAATTTTTTCAAATAATTGTTATAATTTTCAAGACTGTGTTTCAACATATCCGTGATGCCATTTGATGTTAAAGTTGCACCGGATATCGCATCAACATCATGTTCGGGATCTACAGCGCCACCCTTTCTTACGTTTATCGAAACAAGTTTACCCGATTGATCGTATATTTTTTTTCCTTTGAATTGAGCCCGGAACTTAGGGTTATCTTTCATTTCAGCTCCCATGCCGGGAGTTTCGCCTTTATGGTCAAAACTGGCTCCAACGACGGTATTTAAATCGGAAGATAAAGCTATGTAGCCGCTGATTTCATCCCAAAGTCCTTTTCCGAATAATTTAAGAATATAGATTTTATCTCCTTTTTCCCCATTATAGATATATACCGGCAAAATCCTTTTTTCAAAAGGTTTTTTCATTTCGGTTTTTAAATCTACATTTTCTGCTTTTCCTCCTTTATAACCTGCTTTTTCAACATCTTCAGACTTTAAGATATTGCCTTTTGTATCAACTACAAGTTGTTCGATATTTTTTGAGAAAAAATCAATAACACCGGCATCTTTCATTTTTGAAACATCAATACTTGCTTTATCTTGTATCGCTCCCAACATTGCTCTTTTTTCAAACAATAATTCATTTTGTTTGTGTTTTTCCTTAAGCCCTGTGTACATCAGTGATAATACTAAAGCTACAACAGCAGTTAGAAGAGCGGTAAATCCTATAATATATTTTGAACTATTCACTTTTTAAACGTTTTTTAATATGATTTGAAATAATGTAATGATCGATTAATGGTGCAAATGAATTCATAAATAAAATTGCCAGCATCCATCCTTCCGGATAAGCAGGGTTTATTACTCTAATCAACATACCGATGACACCGATTAAAAAACCGTATATCCATTTTCCTTTAAAAGTACTTGCAGCGGTAACCGGATCGGTTGCCATAAAAATAATTGCCAATAATGCTCCTCCGAGATAAAATTGATAATACCATGGAATAGTCATTAAAGGCGTCGCACCCCAGAGATTGAAAAGAAATCCGCTAAAAATAATACCGAGTACAGCACCTATGGTAATTCTCCAATCCGCTATGCCTGTAAGTAATATAAATAATCCTCCTAAAATTAATAAGGGTTTTGAAGTTTCACCGATTGAACCGGGAATAGTGCCCCATAATAAATCATGGGTAGAAAAAGCTTGTGTCACGGCATCCCAGCCACCATCTTTGGCTATTGCTAAAGGCGTAGCTCCGCTAAATCCATCAACAATGGCCATGTGCGAATCAAATTTATCCAAATTGAACCAATCAAAAATAGTATTAAAAAATCCGGTATGCCACCATCCGTAATCAGGATGTATTCCTGCTACTATATTATCAAATCCACTGACCCATACATTGTCGCCGGATATGGACAGAGGATATGCAAAGAAAATAAAAACCCTGGCCAAAAGAGCAACATTCCATATATTCATACCTGTACCACCAAAAACCTCTTTTCCCAAAACAACAGCAAAAGAAACAGCAATAACCAAAATCCATAATGGAATATCGGGAGGCATTAGCAATGGAATTAATGCACCTGAAACCAAAAAACCTTCTTCTATACCTTTTCCTTTTTTTGAAGAAAAATAAAACTCCCAACCAAGACCTACTACCATAGTTACAACTAAAATAGGAACCAATTTAATAAGTCCGTGTGCAAATTTCAAATTCCATCCTTCCCAAAATCCCGTATATTGTCCCAATGCAAGAAAATGCTGATGGCCGATATTGTAAATACCGAAAATATATGCAGGGATAAGGCCTAAAACTACAAAAGACATTAATCTTTTGAGATCCATTTTGTCTTTAATGTGTGTTCCTGTACCTGGAGTTTCGTCGTCAGGAACAAAAAGAAAAGTAAAAAAACTTTCCCACATTGAAAACAAAAAAGGATTTTTTGTTTTATCAGGTTCTATTTTTTTGAAATACTTTAATAATCGTTTCATGTATATTTGTTAATTTTTATTTGTTTTTTATAAATCCACCTTTTGATTATAAAATTTTTTTTAAAAGCATTAATTAAAGTTTATAATACCAGGGTTATTCTTGTTCTATCATCATACGGTGTCCGTCTCTTAATATAGCTTGAAATTCTTGTTTAGATGGACAGATAAATTCACATAATGCTACATCTTCTTCCGCCACTTCATTTATTCCAAGACCTTCCATTTTTTCAATATCTCCTGCTAAAATAGCTTTCATCAGATGAACGGGATAAATATCCATCGGTAAAACTTCTTTGTAAATACCTGTAGCGACAAAAGCCCGTTCTTGTCCGTGCATATTTGTATCGACACTATAGGTTTTCCCGGGATTAATCCATTTACTTAAAAATGTTTTTGAAAAAGTAGGCCGGGATTTTTTAGGTATAAACCAACCGAAAGGCTCGAAGTAATTACCTGTTGGAATAACGGAAATCATATAATCGAAAGCATTTAAAAATTCACCGTATTCTTTGGTTTCACCGGTTAGTACATTTCCTGATATAACCCTGCATTTGCTATCTTTTAAACAGACCCTAACAGATTCGGTAATATCCGCACCAAGATAAGTATTTATATACCCGGGTGTTTCGATATCCTCTCCTACAATAGCTATTATCCTTGAAGCATCATAAATGTTATTTAGAAATAAATTCCCTATTGTTATGACTTCTTGAATACCCACCGTCCAAACTTTATTTGCTCCCCTTATCGGTGCAAGATGATGAATTTGAATACCGGTGTTACCGGAAGGATGAGGACCTTTGAAATATACTTTTTCAACATTTTGAGCTTTTGTAAAAGCATCGGCGGGAGGATATTTATTATTTGCATCTAAACCTAAAAAAACTTTTCCGGAAGTTAATTTAGTTAAAACTTCAAGTCCTTTTTGAAAAACATTCTCTTTGCCGTTAATAATAAAATTATAATCGGGAGCTAACGGGGAGCTGTCAAATGTTGAAATAAATATATTTTGCGGTACAATTTCTTTGTCCGGCACCAAATCAAAAGGTCTTTGTTTTATTAAAGGCCAAACACCTGATTCCAACATAAAATCCACTAGGTCTTCGCGGGAAATATTATCCGGATTAGGAGAATTAAATTTTTTATATTTTATTTTCTCATCTTTAGTAATTACAATTTCTTTGATTGACCTTCTTGCACCTCTGTTTATTGCTTTAACGGTACCGCTAACAGGTGAAACAAATTTTAAATCGGGTCTCTTTTTGTCATAAAACAATAAATCACCGGCTAAAATTTTATCACCGGGGTTTACAACAACTTTAGGAATTGGAACTACACCGCGAAAATTTCCTGGCTGAATCGCAAAATTTTCAATTATAGCTTCTTCTATAAATGTATTTTCAGCCTTACCTTTAATATTGATGTTTAGACCTTTTTTTAATAATATAATTTTGTTTGACCCTACATAAGCAGGTTTTTTATTGGCTCCTAACATAATAAAATTTAGATTATTTTTTAATAGTTTTTATAAAATCTAAAATAAAGAACAAATATACAGCCAGACAATTACAAAATTTAGTTTTTATAGAATTATTTTTAATAATTTTTTGCCAAATGTTTTAAGATTGATAAAGTTCATGTTTGATTAATGTTTTGTATTTTTTATTTTTAAGTCGTTAAGACATTAAAAAGAATTAGTTTCTTGGACATAGGACAGCTGTCATCTTTTTTAATCAGTAAAATTGTTTGACAATCCGGAAAAATCAACGGATTCCAGAATATGCATAATTCATGCCTAAAAAAAGAAAAAAAAGTAAAATTGTTTTTTCTATAATTTTAAATTTATTTAGTTATAAAAAAGATGAAATGACAACATATTACAGAAGTCATTTCATCAAAAATTTTCGTAATTACTCTATTAGAATACTTGTGGTATAAAAATTATTTTTACTAAATGAAGCAGATATTTTAAAAGAATAGTTTGAATATTTTAAGTCAAATTATTATTTACGATTACATTTTGGAGTAACAGAATTAGAATTGCTACAACATTTTTCCGATTTACAAAAACAGCCAGCGTCTTTAAGGCTCGCTCCACAACAAGCAAAATATCCTGTATTACATGAAACAGAACATGATAATTCAAAAATAGAAGAAGAACACGAATTTGAACCACAACCTCCTGCAACGCAACCTGAATCACAATTTGAATTGTTTGAACCATTAGTACCTATAGCTGCAATGTCAACGTTAAATGCATCATCTCTACTAACACCTTCCGGATTAGTACAGATGCCATGTGCTATTCCACATACAGCATTATCAGAATCATCAATTGAATACACAACAAATTTGTTATTGGATAATATAAATTTTACGTATTTGTCAATTTCAGAATATTGAATATTTATAATATCATCATCGAAATCTTCAGCTATACCTTGAACAAAAATATATTCTTTAATATTACCATTTGGTAATAAACTAAAAACAATTAAATTTTTTCCATGAACTTCTTTAAGGTAAGTATATTCGGGATCTGATTTTACGTAGCTTTTTGAATTATACTTTTTATTAATAGTAGTAAATTTATGAATAGATGAACAGCCATATACATTTAAACTTAATGCAATTATACTAAAAACAATTAAAATAATATTTTTTTTCATAATAAAACAATTTAAAAATTTACGCCCTACTTCTTTTTCCGGTGTGTTCGGGTCATTTTTTCACCTGTTATTGAAAACTGTAAACTTTTGCGCATTTACTCCGGAGCGTTGATTGACAGTGTTCACATATAGTATGAGAAAAAGTGACTTTTGTGACAGGTTTTTTGAAGGTATTTTTTAGATATTTATTATTATAATATGTAAAAAACGTATAACTAACTACATGTGAGATTTTTTGAGATTGGATTATTTTTAAAAATTAATTTTTCCCATTGTTTCAAATAAATTTGAAGTACCATTTAAAGACAAAGCACGCGATAGCGTGACTTCAAAGCCAGCTTTTTAATTCATAATTTACCATTCACCATTCATAATTAAATTTCTCTTTTGTCATTCTCAATTTTCAATTTTCAATTCTCAATTCTCAATTTTCAATTCTCAATTATTTGTACTATGTTCAAGCTGTTATTAAAATATTATTTTTAGGAGTCAGTTGTTCTGAGTTAATATATAAAAAAAGTATGCTCTCCGAATTAATATATATTTAAACTAAGCGAAAAAACTTTTTAAAGATTTACAAAAAAATGAAAATAAAAAAGGCCTTCTAAAAAAGAAAACCTTGAGGCAGTGCGGGTGTTTGCCCTCACTTTAAAATACAAATATACAACTTATTTTATTTATAAAAAAATACTTAGATAGAATCATTGCTGAAAATGTCCTTAAAAACAATAGTTTATTCCAAAAAATAATCTCGATGAGTATTTTTTATTTACCAGTTTTTGACTATGCACCTCATTATTTCTCATATTATTATAATTATAAGTTCCGGAATAATAATATTTATATCCAAATCCTGCATTTATCTTTTTGGTAAGAAAATAATACAATCCCATATCGATAAATAATATGGGTTTAAAATCACCGGGATTATATTCTGTTTTTAAATCATTTTTTGATGTATAATCATAGTTTATTTTTATTCGTTTCATTCCTCCCAATACAATTCCACCTCCAAAATCAATAAATATTCTTTTGTTGATATTATATTTTTCTTTTATCATAAGTTCAAAGATCCATTTTGAATAATCTTTCTGTTCTATTTCATATTCATTTTTAAAATTTAATACCTCTGTATAATAAGAATCATTAAGAATATACCTTTCTTTTTGAATTGCTTGGTATACCAAATTTCTTTGTGTCAATGCCATTACAATTCCGAAAGAAAACCTGTCACTGATATTAAAATAATTTCCAAAATCAAATTCTAATTTCGGTGAAAATTTTTTATAATTATAAGCATGTAATTTAATACTCATTACCGGAGTGAAAAGTCCAATATCTTTTTTTCCTGTAAGGTTCAAATCATGAAAATCAAATTGTGGTCGATATTTTCTTTGTTGTGTTATCAATGTTTTTATATTTAAGAATGTTAGTTTATTTAACAAAGCGATATTGTTTTCAACGTATGTCATTTTATGATAAACTAAATTTTTTATATTATTCTTTTGTTCGGTATCAGCTATTAATTTATATTCTTTTTTGTGTAATTTCTTGAGTATGTGGGTGTTTGTTTTGTCGTTTTTATTTGTTTTTATTTTGATTTTAGTATTTTTCTTGTTGTTTAATAAGTTTTTAAAATTATTGGAAGTAGTATTGATATTTAAAGATTGCTTTATGTTTTTTACTGAAGAAAACCTGTTTTTTTGTTGTTTTATAAATATTTGATTTTGTTCTTTTTTTGTTGTTTTACTATAAATAAAAATAATGCCGAGTGCTGCAGGTATCAAAAGAAGCAATAAAAACGGCAAAAAGCGCCTTTTCTTTACCGGCATTTCTTTATCAAGTATGATTTTCATTTTATTCCACCCTTCCTTTTTAACCTCTTTATTAAAATTATTTTTGTTCATATTCTTATTTATATTTTTCAACTTTTAAGATTATTTCACTTTTCAGTATCATTTCTTTTAATTTTTTTTTAGCTTGTGAAAGATGCCATTTTGATGTACCGACAGGTATATTCAATATCCTGGAAATATCATTGTGTTTATAACCTTCTATCGCAAACAAAACAAATACTTTTTTGTTTTTCTGTGGTAAAGAATCCACCATTTTTAAGATATCTTCATATTCCAGATTATTAAGATAGTTGTCATTAGTTTGATTGTCAAATATTTCTAAAAACTTTTGATTATTTGATTTTTTCCGGTAATAATCCCTAAGAGTATTGTAAATAACTTTTCTTAACCAATTTTCAAAAGAACCATCATACCGGTATTTATCAATATTTTTAAATACTTTCAGAAAACCGTCATTAAGAACAGACATTGCGATTTCATTATCAGTAGTATGTCTTAAACACATTCCATACATTTTATCAAAATAATTCAGATATAAAATTTCCTGAAATTTTCTGGAATTTTTCTTACATCCTTTTATTATTTCTTCCTCTGAATATGTTTTCATTATGTTCGGATATCAGAATAAAAAATTTTGTTAAAACATAATACTGAATCTAAATGCAATTCTTCTGAAAATAACATCCCTGTATGCGATTTGAGAACTCCTTTCATTAAACTTATAAACAAAATATGCTTTCTGATATTTAAAATTTATATCAAACATATAATTTAATTTATCGCTTGCAGGATATTTAATACCAAATGCCGGATTTATCATAATTCCTCCATCATTATCAATATTAATATTTTTTTTAGTAGTTACAAAACCGTATCCTATTTGAAATCTGAAAAACGGACTTATTTTTGATTTGCTGTAAAAACTCATAAAATCAAAATAAACAGGATAAAATAATTCTTCCAAACCATAATTATAATTTTCTATAGCTGCTCCCAAACCAACAGATAAATAATGATTGTACCTGTATCCAAGATTGTATTCAAGACCAAATCCATTGCGATAAATATTTCGATAACCGGTAGAACTTGCTCCTCCTATCATTTTAAATCCAAAATTGTTATAAAATACTTTATCCTTAAATTCATAATTCAAAAATCTTTCTTTTTTTTCCTTTATTTCAGGAGAATAAATTACTATTTTCTGCACAACATTGTCAGGAAATGTTAATATCTGTCCGTTTGAAAGTTTTATTTCAACTTTTTCTCCTATTTTATAATCCAAAAGCTGACCGTAAATTTTACTTTCATTTTTTAGATATACAATATCTTTATAGTATTCTTTTTTTTGAGCATTAAGCTGAACGATACTAATAATCATCAATAAAAAAATAATTACTTGTTTCATCTGTTTAAAATTTTTTGTTTGAAAAAAAAATACAAAAAATTTATAATACATTCAGGAACTCACATAAATTTTTTTAATCATAATTTTGAGGTATTTTAAGATTAATAAAATTCATGTTCGTTTCATCTGTTTAAAATTTTTTAATTATCCTTAAAGATACTATGTTTTGGTCTATGTACTATTATAAAACAATCAATTTTTGTAATTTCAATGCTTTTTCTAATTATTAAGTAATTATTCTTCTATTTCAATAACGCTGATTTCATTAAGATTATATCCTTCCAATTCATACTGATACAATCCGTTATTTCCGACCATAATCACATCTTTATTACTTATTCCTATAACATCATAAAAATGTTTGTCCGTAAGTTTTGATTTTATTTTTATTTTTTCCGGATTTGAAACATCTAAAACTTTTGCTCCATAATCTCCTTCACATAAGACCATTTTTTTTTCGATTACAGTAAGTCCGTGCGGATTATCCATAGAATATGTTTTTATCAATTCAGGATTTAATATATCTTTTATGCTTACTACATCCAATTGGTTGGTATATCCCTGACATCTGTTACCTGATCTTAGTGTAATATATGCAATATCACCGGTTACAAACACCGGATCACAAGATGATGCATGTTCAAAAGTAGAAAGCAATGACGGTTTGTCGGGATTGGAAGCATCAAAAACAAACATTCCCGAATTTGAACCGATAAATAATTTGTCTTTAACCGGAAATATGGTTTCTATTCCCCAACTTATATTAATATCATTGGTTAATTTAGCTTGTTTGGGAATTTCTATATCAACAATGTGAAGTTCATTATAGTCTATAGCATAAAGTCTGTTATTTAAAATAGTGAATCTGGCCATTGAACCTCCGATGCCGATATTATTTTTTCCTGATTGTAAATCTACTTCGCCGAAAGAACTATCTAAAATCAATACTTTTTCTCCCCTATACAATACATCCGAAATAGCTTCGTCACATTGTATTTCTTCGACTATATTCGATGAATTATAATAAACCAAAAAACCTCTGGTTTCATCTTCATATTTCCTATTTGAAAAAATATCTTCAACAGAACCCAAATATTGTGGATTTACGGGATTTGAAATATCAAAACTTAGAAGATCTATAAAATTGTCAGCATAGAGAATATTGTCCTTTACCGCAATATCCACATTACCCGGTATTGAGATAAAAGCAAGATTGACCGGATTTTTTATATCGCTATTATCAAAAATATGAATACCTTTATGAAGTTCATTTATTAACAAATATTGGTTATAAACATATATTTTTCCCGGATTTTTTAATGGTTTGGCATCCGAAACAGAAATGTTTCTTAATTGTGCCCGGGTTTTATATACCGGTGTGTAAACTTTGTATTGTCTTGTCTCTTGACATTTATCATAACTACATGATTGATTGAAAATTATTATTCCCGACAATATAAAAAACATAAATAAAAAAAATAATCGTTTCATCTGTTTAAAATTTATTAATAAGATAACATACTATATTTAATGACGTTTTAAAATAAAAAAAGGTTGGATAATTACTTAAATAGTGTCTGTCCATAAAGTCATAAAATTTAAAAATTATCTTTTTTCTTTTAAATTTATTTCAATATGTCTAAACGGATTTTAATAACGGGAGCAACAGACGGAATAGGTAAAGCCTTTGCCAAATATATGGCTAGCAAAGGCCATCATGTGATTATTCACGGCAGAAACCGGGAAAAAGTAAAAGATAGTGCTTTAGAAATTATAAAGAAAACAAAAAATAAAAAAATTGATACTATTGTTGCAGATTTTGCTTCTTTGACGGAAGTTCAAAGCATGAGTAAATCCCTATTGGGAAAATATAATTTTCTTGATATATTAATAAATAATGCTGCTGTTATTGCGCCAGAGTATATAGAAAGTGTTGATAAAATAGAATTAACATTCCAAGTAAATTATCTATCGCCTTTTTTATTGACTTTAAATGTATTGCCATTATTAAAATCAAAACAGAGATCGCAAATAATTAATATCGCATCTATTGCACATGCCGAAACCATTAATTTTAACACTATTTTAGATCCGGAATTTTTTGATTCATATTCAGCATACGAAATATCCAAATTATGCAATATTCTTTTTACGTATAAACTTGCAAAAAAATTGCAAAACAAAAAAATTACCGTAAATTGTCTTCATCCCGGGGTGATAAGTACAAAATTATTGCATGTATTATGGTCGGGAGGAGCACCTGTTAAGAATGCCGTAGAAGCAATTAAAAATGTAATGATACAAGCGGAAAAAAATTTTGAAACAGGGAAGTTTTTTGCCGGGAAATCTCTTGTGTTATCATCAGCAATATCTTACGATGAAAATACACAACAAAAAATATGGGATTTTTCTATGAATTTATTAAAATTAAAAGGAATAATACCGGGTAATTTCTAATAAAAACATATAATAAACCGTTTGAATATTATGAAGAAAATCGGAGTTTATATTTTATTCATTTTTATGCTTTTTTCAAATTATATCTATTCACAGAGTACTTTTAAAAAGCCTGTGGTGGCTTTGGTTTTAAGTGGGGGTACTGCCAAAGGTCTTTCTCACATAGGAGTTATTAAAACTCTTGAAGAAATTGGTATTAAACCCGATATCATTGTAGGTACAAGCATGGGAAGTATCATAGGGGGATTATATGCGATGGGATATTCAACCGATGATTTGGAAAAAATAGCACTTACCTCCGACTGGTACAAGTATTTGTCTAATGATACCGATCTTAGAAAAATTAATATTGAGCAAAAAGATGAATTTTCAAATTATTTATTTGATTTTATCATAAAAAAGAAAAAACCGGATCCGGGAAAAGGTTTAGTATATGGACATGAACTTGAATTGTATCTTAATAAATTGACATATCCGGCATATAAATATGATAATTTCGATCAGTTTCCCATCAAATACAGAGCTATAGCCGTTGATGTATTAAATGCGGAAAAATATGTTTTTAAAGATGGTCCTCTATCTATTGCACTGCGCTCCAGTATGTCTTTACCTACTATTTTTATTCCTAAAAAATATAAAGGAAAACTTTTGGTGGACGGGGGTGTTATTGACAATTTTGGTGTTGACGTTGCATTGGAAAACGGTGCGGATATCATTATCGGTTCCAATGTAGGAAGAATGAATCTTGATGAAGAACAATTGGGGTCATTTCCCCGGTTGTTTTGGTTGATAACCATGATAGGATCCAAACAAAATTATAATAAATATAAAGATTCAGTTGATGTTTTAATCGAACCGCCTGTTTTGGATATGGGTACACGGTTTGATAAAGCTGCAGAAATAATGAAAATCGGATATGAAACAGCACAAAAACACAGAAAAGAACTTTTGGCGATAAAAAGAAAACTTGATAAATTCGAAAGCAAACCTGTCAAAAACATACGATTCAATAAAAATCAAGTTTATCCTATAACGGATATAAAAATCAATGGACTTAAAAATAAAACTTTTGAAACACAACTAATTGTTTTACTTAAAAAGAAATTAGGTAAAAGGGTTTCGCAACAAATGATAAAAACCGAAATAGATGAATTATACGGTTCCGGTGAATTTGCTTATATCAACTATTATCTTGATAAAACACCGGGAAAAAACAAATATAAACTTATTTTTCACTGCCAGCAACTTCCCCTAAATACTTTTGGTCTTGGAATACATTACTCGGACCAGGTGGATTTTGGTATTATAACAAGTTTGACTTCCAGAAATTATCTGTTGCCAAATTCAAAATTCAATATTAAAGGAAGAATATCAAAATATCCTTATGTCACTCAATATTTTACAAAATATTTTTTAGACAGGACTCGATTTGGAATCAGACAATCATTTCAATATTTCAATGACCGCATCCCGATTTATGATAGGAATAACAAATTAACCGCTTATAATAGAAATTTTATAATACCCGGATTTAATGTATTTGTATCTCAAACCAAAAACAGTTTGATGAATTTGGGATATAAATATACATTTACTACTTATAAAGACGCTTTTAGATATGCTTTTGAAGATATTAGCCAAAGCGAATACCAAAAACACACTTTATTCCTTTTATTTTATTTTAACTCGGTAAATGATAAATACTTTGCTACAACAGGAAGTATTTTTAAAACAAAATTAAGTTTTAATTTTCAGCCCCAAATTGAAACTACATATCATAACAACGAAAGCGAATCAAAAATATACCCGGATTATTTTAATATTCAGTTTTTATGGAATAGTTATTATACTTTGAAAAATAACTGGATTCTGGAAAATGGTTTTTGTGCGGAATATTCGGGATTATCTGATGTGCCGTTTATTTTAAAAACCAAAACAATGGGGGGAATGTTTCCCGATAATGATTACCAAAGTTCCTTTTGGGGTCTTCCTGATAATTATCTTATTACAACAAATAAATTTGTTTTTAGAACCGGATTGAGATATCAATTTGAAAAGAATATTTATTTTAGAACACTATTCAATTTCGGAATAACAGATGGTTGGAAATATCATTACGGAGGAGGTATTGCAGCAATTATAAAAACTCCTTTTGGACCGGTTATCGCAGGAATAACAAAATCTACAGAGTATAAATATCCGGTTATTCATATAAATATCGGGGTTATCCAATAATATTTAAATTGCCGGATTAATATTTAATTTTATCTTCTTTTTTTATCCAATTTACAAATATTTCCCGGGCTTTTGCTCTATATATTTGCTTCATCGGTATATTTCTTTTATCAAGAGGTTTTGCTATTTCTTCATAAATAAACTCATCATCAAATCCGGCCTCTGCAGCATCATCTTTGGTTGCTGCATAATATACCGCTGCCGGTCTGGACCAATAAATTGCCCCTAAACACATAGGACAAGGCTCACAACTGGTATAAATCTCACATCCGTCCAACTGAAAGGAGTCAAGATTCTTACAAGCATTTCTAATGGCTGTTATTTCAGCATGTGCAGTAGGATCATTATTCTGTGTTACATTATTGCTTCCCTTTCCTATTATTTTACCATCTTTTACTACAACAGCTCCAAATGGACCTCCCTTTCCCGTTTCCATACTTTCTTTTGCAAGGTTAATAGCTTCTTGCATAAAAAATTCAATGTCTTTTTGCTTTTCCTTTTTATTCATTTTATTTATTTAATGCAAAAATACTTATTTTGAAACTATATTCCTTTAAAAATTCTTAAATTATTTATATGATAATTACATAAGCGGAATCATTTGAGTTGAAAACACATTTTCAAAAAAC
>JALSPW010000158.1 GCA_026985735.1 Saprospiraceae bacterium | reverse complement strand
TAATCCTTCGTCGAGGTATAGTAGTTGTATTGCCCGGATGATAAGGATCTATAATACTACCCAACTGGGGTTGGTCATATTGATTGGACAAATCCGGATTAATTGTTATTTCAAATAAACCTTCAACTAATTCAGAAAACGAATATTCCAATCCTCCTCCTACAGTTGCACCATAAGTCCATTTTTTTACAAAAAGTTCATCCGGATAATAAAGACTGGACATCCTTTTATTCAAATCCGCATACTTCGCCAAATTCGTCCCTATTGTATATTCACCTCTTAAACCAAATGAATAAAAAGTCTTTAAATTATCTTTGAAATCTTGCTTTCTTTTTGCACCAAGTCCTAAACTGATATTATGAAACAAAAAGTTTCTGGTAGGCAATCTGTAATACTCATTATAAATTGTTATCCCAATAGCGTTTCTCAATGCACTACCTCTATTGTGATAGCCCAATTGAACATAAAGTGAATTTAAAGGATTATCTTCTGAATACGATTCTAAAAACGTTGCCACATGATATGTTAAAACGGGTTTTTGATTAAAAGTTTCCCATTTTTGATAACCAATAGAACTCCCACCCTTAATACCAAAGTAAAAACTTTGTGACAAAAGCCCTGAAATTGAACTTGTTATTATTAAAATTGATAAAAATGTCCGTTTCATCTGTTTAAAATTTATATTTCACAATTCACCCTTTACAATTCATTATTTTCATTTCCCCGGTGTCAAAGGAGTATCAAACAAATATTCGGCATCATTATTACTTGATGCTACAACAATATTTTCGGGTTTTGAACGAAATGGTTTAAGCTTTATTCTTTGGCCTTCTTTTAATTTTTTGTGATATTTGATTTTATTTATTTTCGCAAGATATTTAAGACTTATACCATATTTTTGTGAAATATCTACAAGAGTCTCTCCCTTTTTTGAATTGTAGTAAATATCGGAACCATAATATTTTTTCCTTTTTTTAGATAAATATACCAAATCCCCTTCTTTAAATTTATGATACTTTCTTTTTACATTATCATTGTATTTAATAATCTTTTTAACCGGAATTTTTAACTTTTTTGCAATAGATTTTGGAGTTTCCCCTTTATGCGCTATTACAACCTTAGCTTTGTTTATGTATGTCAAAGTATACGAATCCTGATTTTTAACTTTCTTTGTATTTTTTACAGATGCTATCTCCTTAGGTGTATATTCAATATCATATTCATATAATCCGTATTTTTCAATTATCTTTATCAACTTGGAAGCATAGTTAGGATCAGTAGCATATCCGGCTTTCACCAAACCTTTTGACCATGAAACATAATCCGTTACATCATAATCAAATAAAAACCTATATCGTTTCTTATTAGCTAAAAATTCCGAATGATCAATAAATGATTGATCGGCAGATTTGTATTTTCTAAATTTACTTTTAACCAATTTACCATTGTGATAATCATCATCTTCCCATTTCATGATCTTCCCTGTCCAGGATTTATCCGCTTTAATACCAAAATGATTATTTGCTTTTACCGACAACTCACTCCTCCCCCAATTTGACTCCAACATTCCTTGTGCTAAAGTAATACTGGCCGGAATACCTGTTTTATTCATCTCTTCAATAGCTATATCTTTATAATCATTAACATATTTATAAACAAAGTTTTGTGCATTTACACTGTAAACCAAGAAAATACCTGCTATTATTAAAATCTTTTTCATTTTTATATTTTATTTAAAACCAACTATATATATATTGCTAACAAAAATAATGCCAAATTTTAACTAAATTTTAATCACTGATAAGTGAACTATTTACTATCGTTTTTGATTAATATATTTGAATACTTATTTTAAACGTGTGATATACATAAAAAAATTGCACTACTTTAAATATGTTTTCATGGTTCAAATCTTTTTAAAACATTGGAAAATACTTGAATTAGGAATCGGAAAACATATAATAAGTGCTTTAATAAACAAATAAAAATCACGTAAAACAACAAATTAAAATTATTATTATGGACAATTTAATGGATCTTTTTGAACAGCAGATTAGTGGGGATATGCTTCAACAACTAGGATCTCAATTTGGAATTAATGACCCCCAAAAAACTCAAGTAGCTACTAAAAGTGCTTTTTCAGTACTTATGGGAGCATTAACAAAAAATGCATCTCAAGGTAATGGTGCTAGTATTTTAAGCTCGGTTCTTGATAGAGATCACGATGGATCTATCCTTGATGATGTAGCCGGTTATATAACAGGTAAACCTAAAGTTTCAAATCCAAAAACTGTTGACGGAGATGGAATTTTATCACATTTGTTAGGAAATAACAGTGATTCGATTTTTGATCAAATCTCAAATATTGCCGGAATAGATAAAAACACAAGTGCCGGTTTGCTTGCAAAATTGGCTCCCATAGCAATGGGCATGTTGGGAAAGGTTAAAAAAGAACAAAATCTGGACGAAAACGGATTGCAGAATATTCTAAAGAAAACCGTCGAACCTGTAAAAAACGATAGTATGATTGGAGGTCTGTTAACAAGCTTTTTAGATCAAGACGGTGACGGAAGTGTTGTTGACGACTTAGGGAGAATGGGATTTAAAGCTATATTCAAAGGATTATTTGGTAGAAAATAAATAACAGTACGGGTAAAAGACTTCTTGTATAAAATGTTTTTTTATTCAAAAAAATTTTACTCGGCAGCTCTACTATCTTAAAATTCAAAAATCCTGTATCAAACTTGATACGGGATTTTTTTCAACGTTGTCACCTCTGCCAACCCACAAAGCATTACGCCCCCCTCTTATAATTTCTCCGGTTCATTACGATAAGTGTTAAGGGAAAATGGCAATACAGAATTGGTAACTGCCGGCTAAAGACTGAGATTGGTGCCACTTCAGTTCACAAAGAGTCGGTTGTTCCGACTTTAATAGTAAAAAAATCACTACTTTTGCA
>JALSPW010000157.1 GCA_026985735.1 Saprospiraceae bacterium | reverse complement strand
TGTATTCGTTGTTTCTGTCATTCGGAGAAAAGTTTAAAGTTGTGTTTCCTGTAGAAATTGTGAATAAAATGGGAAACATTTTGCAAAATATGATAATCAATTAAAAATCATTTCTTTTCCAATATGATTTAAAAAAGCTCAACCATTTCATTTTAAGAACGCCCCATACAGCTTCGCCAATGATATTGCTGCTCATTTTTGAAACACCTTCTACTCTGTCTGTAAACACAATAGGAACTTCTTTTAACCGAAATCCTAATGTCCATGCGGCAAATTTCATTTCTATCTGGAAAGCATAGCCTATAAAAGTGATTTTATTCAGATCCAAAGTTTCCAATACTTCACGTTTATAACATACAAATCCAGCTGTTGGATCTTTGATATTCATCAGAGTGATAAATCTGACATACAACGAAGCACCATACGACAGAAATTTCCTGTCCATACCCCAGTTTGCAACTCCTCCACCTCTTACATATCTTGAGCCGATTGCGATATCATAAATGTCATTTTCACATGCTTTTACAAGTCTGGGAAGGTCTTTGGGATTGTGACTGAAATCAGCATCCATTTCACAAATAAACTCATATCCTTTTTCAAGACAATATCTGAAACCGGTAATATAAGCTGTTCCTAAACCCAGTTTGCCCTCTCTTTCGATAAGATGTATGCCGGGATCATCTTTTTGTATCTCTTTAATAATACTGCCTGTCCCGTCAGGTGATCCGTCGTCAACAAATAAAATATCAAATGTTTCCGGCAATTCTCTTACTGCTTTGGCGATTTTACGTACATTTTCTTTTTCGTTATACGTAGGGATTATAACTATTTTATTAGTCAAGGTAATTGATTTTTATTTTGCGAAATTACTTATTCTTATTTATATATAAAATTATTGAATATGTTTTTTTTAAAAATGTATAATTAGTGTCTGTCTATAAAGTGCTTGATTTTTTTAAATTTCAATGATTTTATGCATAGACACTAATTGTTCAGATAGAGGGCTTTTGATAATATATCGAATATTTTTCAGCCAAAATGGTTTACCTTTGGTAATAACGCACAATAATTGATTATATTTTGGATTAATATATATCAAATATTAGTATCAAAAATAAAAATAAATTGTATTTTCGTGCGTACACTAAATAAAATTATAACTATTAAATGAATGATTAATGGACAAATTAATAGGTGAATTTATAAATCAACTGGAGGAAGCTATTATTATATCGGATATTGCAAAAATAGATTTTCATACGAAAAAAATAAATAAAGTATTTATTGCGGGCATGGGAGGTAGTGGAATTGCCGGTAGGTTTACTGAAGAAATAATGAAATTGTATGGAATTGTGCCTGTTTTGATATCAAATGGATATGACATTCCTTCATGGATTGATTCACAAACTCTGGCTATTGTCTCATCCTATTCGGGCAATACGGAAGAAACATTATCATCATTTGAAAAATTGATTGAAAAAGGATGCAAAGTAATAGTGATAAGTTCCGGTGGTAAATTGTATGCAGAAGCACTGAAACTCCAACTTGATGTTATAAAATTGCCGGATAATTGGCCTGCTCCGAGAGCTTGTTTCGGTTACTCCTTTATAGCACAATTGTATGTTTTACATAAATTGGAGCTTCTTAAAATTGAAATATCAAAAGAACTGAGTGCTTCAATTGATTTATTATTAAGTGAACAGGACCAAATAAAATCCGAAGCTCAAAGTATTGCTTTAAGGTTAGTAGATAAAATTCCTGTTTTGTATTCCGGCAATAGTTTATCGCCCTTAGCAATACGCTTTAAACAGCAGCTAAACGAAAATTCAAAAACATTGGCATTTGCAAATACAATTCCGGAGATGAACCACAATGAATTGGTAGGGTGGAGTAAAAAATATGAAGATTTGGCAGTGGTGATTTTCAGATCGCAATTGTATGATGACAGGATAAATAAACGTATAGAATTATCCAAAGAAATTATGATTAAATATGTTGATACTATGATTGAAATCGAATCAAAAGGATTGAGATTATTGCAGCAAATGTTGTATCTTGTCAATTTGGTTGATTGGATTTCCTGGTATATTGCGTCATACAACGGAATAGATGCAATGGAAATAGAAAATATAAATATTCTGAAATCTGAATTGGATAAAATATGAGTAAGGGAAAGAAAATATTTTTTGCATCTGATTTTCATCTTGGTTATGATGGTAAATTTTCCGGTAAATATAGAGAAAAAATCATTGTTAAGTGGTTGAATTCTATTGAGAAAGAAATCGAAGCTCTTTATTTGATGGGAGATATTTTTGATTATTGGTTTGAATATAAAGAAGTAGTGCCAAGAGGATTTACGCTTTTGCTTGGTAAGTTACATGATTTAAGATTGAAAGGGATTCCTGTTTTTATTTTTACGGGAAATCACGATATGTGGCTTTTTGATTATTTGGAAAAAGAAATGGATATTTCGATAATTCGTAAACCTGTTATAAAGGTATTTAATAATAAGAAATTCTTTTTGGCACATGGAGATGGATTGGGGAAAGTTCCTCTTTTGGATAAAATAATGAAAATGGCTTTTTCCAATAGAGTTTTGCAATGGATGTTTGCCAGAATTCATCCAAATACGGGAATAGCTATAATGAAGTTTTTTAGTAATCTCAGTCGCAATTCCCATTCCGTTTATGAAAAAGAATTTAATCCTGAAAAGGAATTTTTGGTCGGGTTTGCCGAAAGTTATCTTGCAAAAGATGCTTCAATAGATTATTTCGTTTTTGGACACAGACACATTCCTGTACAATATAAATTGTCAAATGGTAAATCTTTTATGATAAATTTGGGGGATTGGATAGAAAATTTCACTTATGGGGTATTTGACGGAGAACATTTTAGTATAAATAAAAGTTTAAAGTTCAAAGTTTAAAGTTCAAAGTTCAAAGTTCAAAGTTTAAAAGATAAA
>JALSPW010000156.1 GCA_026985735.1 Saprospiraceae bacterium | reverse complement strand
TGAGGTTGTTATTAAAGAGTTTCCGGATAAAAAGAAAAAAAATGCAGTAAGACTTGTTATTGATATTAACAAAAAGGATAGAGTTAAGGTTGCAGATATCTATTTTGTTGGAAATATGAATGTTCCGGCAAAGAAGTTGAGGAAAAAGATGAAAAATGTAAAAAGGAAAGGCGTGCTTTTTAAAAAATCCAAATTTATCCCTAAAGAATTTGAAGAAGATAAAAAAAGTATAATTGATTATTATAATAAAATAGGATATAGAGATGCCAGGATTGTCGGGGATACAATGGGAAGAGATAAAAATGGAGATCTCGTAATTCAAATTAAACTCTACGAAGGTCAAAAGTATTTTTTCAATGATATAAAATGGAAAGGTAACTCTATCTATGATGATGAAATCTTGTCCAGGGTATTGGGGATTAAAAAAGGTGATGTCTATAATAAAGAATTGCTGGAAAAAAGACTTAAATTCAGTATGGATGGCAGGGATGTATCATCCCTTTATATGGATAAAGGATACTTGTTTTTTAGAGTAGATCCGGTGGAAGTTGCAGTGGATAAAAATAAAATAGATCTTGAAATGAGGATTTATGAAGGTCCTCAGGCTTCGATTGACCGTGTGATTATTAAAGGTAATGACCGTACTCATGAAAAAGTAATCAGAAGAGAATTGAGAACTTTGCCCGGGGAGAAATTCAGTAGATCGGATATTATTAGATCTCAAAGGGAAATTATCAATTTGGGGTATTTTAATCCTGAGAATTTGCAGATTAACACACCGGTAAATCCTCAAAGAGGAACTGTTGATATTGAGTATGGTGTTGAGGAAAAGCCTTCCGATCAATTGGAAATGTCTGCCGGATACTCAGGATATGGAGGATTGCTTGGTACACTTGGAGTCGTATTTAACAATTTCTCAATCAATAATATTAATAATAAAAAATCATGGAATCCGTTACCTCAAGGGGATGGACAAAAATTGTCTTTACGTGTACAGTCCAATAATTATTATAAATCTCTGAATTTTTCATTAACAGAACCTTGGTTTGGTGGCAGGAAGAGAAATTCGTTAACGGTTGGAAGTGTTTATTCACAAATTGGAAATTATGGTAGCGGTTCATTTACAATCACCAGGGGATTTGCAGGTTTAGGGATTCCTTTGCAGTGGCCTGATGATTATTTTCTGGCAAATATAACTTTGAATCTTGAAAGGATGAAACTCGATAATTTTTCTAATTACGGAAGTAGTTTTAGTGTTAATTCGGGTATCTTTAATAATTTGAGTTTAAATTTAACATTGCTTAGAAGTTCGATTAGTGAGCCTATATATCCCAGATCGGGTTCTAAAGTATCATTGTCTTTAAAAATTACACCTCCTTATAGTTTATTTAGGTCTGTTGACTATAGTTTGACAGAGCAAGAAAAAATTGATGTGATAATTCAAAAGCAAAAGGATCTTGGCGATGGTACGGTGTTGAGTAATACTGATAAAGAAAATGCTATTCAAGAAGAAATTGATAAGCGCAAATTCAAATGGCTTGAATATCATAAATGGAAATTTCAAGCGGAATGGTATTACAACCTGATAGATAATCTGGTGTTGATGTCTTCTGTTAAAATGGGGATTTTAGGGTATTTTGACAAAGATTTAGGTGTAGTTCCTTTTGAAAGAAATGAAGTTGGAGGAGATGGTATTTCAAATTATAATTCCACAATTCAAGGGAAGGATATCTATTCTGTTAGGGGATATGAACCTAATGATTTTTCAGAATATTATAATGGTGGAGGTACAATCTTTAGTAAGTATACCATTGAATTGAGGTATCCAATAAGTCTTAATCCTTCATCGACAATTTATGGATTAACATTTTTACAAGCTGCAAATTCGTGGGGGAGATTTAGAGATTTTAATCCCTTTGATGTTAAAAGGTCATTTGGTGTGGGATTAAGAGCTTATTTGCCAATGTTCGGTTTATTAGGTTTTGATTACGGATTTGGAATTGATAAGAATTTACCTGAAGGTTCTAAATGGTCGGAATACGGTAAATTCAGTGTAATACTTGGATTTGAGCCCGAGTAATTTATGCAAGTCCAAAAACTAATTCTTTTTCTATTTTAACCATCTTTATAGCGTTTTGGTATCAGTAGTGAGAATGCATTGATATTTGGACATTATTGAGTAAACGCTATAATAAATGTACAGATATTATTTATATTAAAATGAAATTAGTGAAATTTTCGTAGCATTAATTTATGGATTATATAAAAATGCCTTATATTTAGGGCGTTTTTTATTTTATAAATACTCAATCCGAGTTATAACTCAAAAATTAAATTTTTATAATTATGAATAAAGTATATATCGTTTCAGCAGTAAGGACACCATTAGGTAGTTTTGGTGGGGTTTTATCAGGGTTTAAAGCAACGGAATTAGGTTCTATTGTTATAAAAGAGGCTTTAAAAAGAGCAGGGGTTTCAGGTGATGATATCGATGAGGTGTTTTTTGGAAATGTGGTACAGGCTAATAATGGACAAGCTCCTGCCAGGCAAGCGGCTTTGGGAGCAGGTGTTACAGATTATGCACCTGCCACTACGGTAAATAAAGTTTGTGCGTCAGGAATGAAATCCATTGCGTTTGGAGCACAATCCATACAATTGGGACTGACAGATCTTGTGGTTACAGGAGGAATGGAAAGTATGAGCAATATACCGTTTTACGTGCCAAAAGCGCGTTATGGATATAAATATGGAGATGGTGTTTTAATTGACGGCTTGATTAAAGATGGACTTGAAGATGCCTATGGTAAAAAACCTATGGGCGTTTTTGCCGATGAAACGGCAGATGAATATGAAATCACCAGGGAAGAACAAGATGAGTTTGCAATTGAATCTTATAAAAGGTCTGCATTGGCAACTGAAAAAGGATTTTTTAAAGACGAAATTGTTCCTGTGGAGATTAAAGACA
>JALSPW010000155.1 GCA_026985735.1 Saprospiraceae bacterium | reverse complement strand
CCGAAATGGATTTTCTTATTGAAAATAAAAAAGTAATTATTGTTGATGACGTTTTGTATACCGGCAGAACAATTCAGGCAGCTTTGTCTGCAATGCAGCATTACGGAAGGCCAAGGAAAGTTGAACTGGCTGTTATGGTAGACAGGCGATTTAACAGGGAGTTGCCTATTCATGCTGATTATATAGGAACTGATGTTGATGCTGTTGATAAAGCCTATGTAGATGTCCGTTGGAGTCAGCATGACGGTGAAGATAAAGTTGTATTATATCCTTTTAAACAATAAAAATTTTAATATTTCTTGAAAAGATTATAATAATGAGTAAATCACAGTTGTCAGTAAATCATCTAATTGGAATAAAGGATCTTACTGAAAAAGATATATATCTTATTTTTAATACTGCTAAAGAATTTAAACAGGTTATCAATCGGCCTATCAAGAAAGTCCCAACGTTAAGAGATATTACGATAGCTAATCTTTTCTTTGAAAATTCTACCAGGACTAAGCTTTCATTTGAGCTTGCTGAAAAAAGACTTTCTGCTGATGTTATTAATTTTTCGGCATCATCTTCATCAGTGAAAAAAGGAGAAACACTTCTGGATACTGTCAATAATATCCTTGCGATGAAAGTGGATATGGTAGTGATGCGTCATCCATCACCCGGTGCACCAAAATTTCTATCTGAAAATATAGATGCTACTATAGTTAATGCCGGTGATGGTACTCATGAACATCCCACGCAAGCTTTATTGGATAATTTTTCCATTTGGGAGCATTTTGGTGAAATAAAAGGGAAAAAAATAGTTATTATGGGAGATATTATGCATTCCAGGGTAGCAATGAGTAACTTTTTTGCTTTGAAAAAACTTGGGGCGCAAGTTAAAGTAAGCGGACCGGTTACTTTGATTCCCAGATATATTAGAGAGTTAGGTGTTGACGTGGAATTGGATATAAAGAAAGCTCTTGAATGGTGTGATGTTGCTAATATTTTAAGAATACAGTTGGAAAGGCAGGATATTAAGTATTTCCCCTCACTGAGAGAATATTCTCAATATTATGGTGTTACCAGGGAAATATTGGATTCTTTACAAGATAAAAAAGTAATAATGCATCCCGGTCCTATTAACAGGGGAGTTGAAATTGAAAGTCAGGTTGCTGATTCCGAAAATTCCATTATTCTTGAGCAGGTTCAAAACGGAGTTGCCGTTAGAATGGCAGTATTATTTTTGCTTGCCAATATAAGAAAATAGAGTCAGGAAGATACTGTCTGATGGAATTAATACCCGAATTTTTTCAAAGTGTTTTCATTATCTCTCCAATTTTCCAGAGTTTTTACATATAATTCCAGGTGTATTCTTTTTCCAAGAAAAGTTTCAATATCTTTCCTGGCTTCAATCCCAAGATTTTTGATTTTTTCACCTCCTTTTCCGATAATTATTTGTTTTTGTGTTTTTCTGGCAACGTAAATATTAGCTCTGATAAATACAAATGGAGCACCTTTCTTTTCGGTTTCTTTCCATTCCTCTACAGCAACTTCCACGGAGTATGGAACTTCCTGACGAAATAATAATAATATTTTTTCGCGTATTATTTCTTCAATAAAAAATCTTTCGGTTTTGTCTGTAAACTGATCTTTAGGATAATAAGCAGGTCCTTCCGGTAGTATTGCTTTTATTTTTTCAATAATGGCTCCGGTATTAAAACCAAGTTTTGCAGAAATAACAAATATATCATCAAAATTAATAATCTCTTTCCACCTAGAAATTAATTCCTCTATTTTTCCCTGATCTCCAAGATCCATTTTATTAATAATAAGAAACTTTGTTACTTTAGATTTTTTCAGTTTTTCTAAAAAGCTTTCGTTATATACAAAATCATCAAAAATATCAATGATAAACAATATTATATCTGCATCTTCAAATGAACCATAAACAAAATTATTCATTGATTTTTGCAGCTTATAATGAGGTTGTTCGATTATGCCCGGAGTATCTGAGAAAACTATTTGATATTCATCATCATTATAAATACCGAGTATTCTGTGTCTGGTCGTTTGCGGTTTGCTGGTGATGATAGACATTTTTTCTCCTATCAAATTATTTAAAAGGGTCGATTTACCTACATTTGGCTTTCCCATAATATTTACAAATCCCGATTTATGCATATTATTTTATTTTTTTTATTCTACCTGAAATGTATTTGTCGATAGCTTCAAAAAACAAATCAGGTCTCATTAATCTCCATTCCATATTGTTTATTTCTTCAGGCATATTTATATAATATTCCAGGTTGTAGTGAAGCATTTCATTTCTAACATGTTCCAACAAATTAATATTTATAATCCAACCTTCATCCTCTTTTATATCATCATACCATTCTTGATAATAGCTGTCATCGCCACCGTGAAAATTAAGAACATTATCACTTATCAAAATAAATTTATTAATTCCTTCCCTTATCATGTAATCACAAATATTTCTTTTCAAATACATAATGTCATTATAAAGAATATCATTCCATTCTCCCATCAATTCTATTATTGCATATCTTTTCTGATAGTTAACAAAAAGAATTTTGATATATAATGTAGCTGAACCGAAATCATCCCATTGAGGATGAATATAATAATTGTATATGGAATTGGAAAATCCAAATTCATCATATGTCCTTTTATAAAAAGGAGATTTTTCATCATTTTCAGCAGTGTATTCATCCCGCCATCTAAAGAATGGTTCTATATCATGCATTTAACAGGAAGGTTTTATTCATCAAATTTCAAAACTTCTATAAAAGCTTTTTGCGGTACCTGAACAGAACCGAATTGTCTCATTCGTTTTTTACCTTTTTTCTGTTTTTCCAAAAGTTTTCTTTTACGTGTAATATCTCCTCCATAGCATTTTGCAGTTACATCTTTTCTAAGAGCGGAAAGAGTTTCACGGGCTATTACAGTTTGCCCTATAGCTGCCTGAATTGCTATTTTGAATTGTTGTTTTGGCAATAGCTCACGAAGCTTTTTGACCATTTTACGTCCCATACTTTGAGCTTTGCTCCTGTGAATCAAAGTTGAAAAAGCATCTACTTTCTCTCCGTTAAGCAATATGTCCATTTTAACAAGGTCGGATCTTCTAAATTCTTTAGTTGTATAATCAAATGATGCATATCCTCTTGATATGGATTTTAATTTATCATAAAAGTCCAAAACAATTTCAGCTAAAGGCATGTCAAATATCATTTCAACTCTGTCTTGTGTGAGGTAATGTTGATTGTTTAAAACACCTCGTTTATCAAGACAGAGGTTCATTATAGGACCGATATATTCCGGCTTGGTAATAATCTGAGCTTCGATATACGGTTCTTCAACATAATTTAAATTTGTAGGATCGGGAAGATCATTAGGGGTATGAATAATCAGCTTCTCATTTCTGGTAGTATAAGCATAATAAGTAACGTTTGGCACGGTGGTTAATACTTCCTGATCATATTCACGGGATAATCGTTCCTGAATAATTTCCAAATGCAATAGGCCTAAAAAACCGCAACGGAATCCAAATCCCAATGCATTGGAGGTTTCAGGTTCCCATACCAATGCTGCATCATTCAGCTGAAGCTTTTCCATACTATCTCGCAGATCTTCATAATCATCATTGTCCATAGGATAAATTCCGGCAAATACCATTGGTTTTACGTCTTCGAAGCCTTGCACCGGTTCTTCAGCCGGATTATTAACTTGAATAATTGTATCACCGACTTTTATTTCTCTTGATTCCTTTATTCCGGTAATAATATATCCTACATTTCCTGCACTTAATTCATTCTTAGGTATTTGCTCCATTTGAAGTATACCTATTTCATCTGCATTATATTCTTTTTCCGTATGGTAGAAACGGACTTTATCACCTTTTTTTATAGTGCCGTTGAAAATTCTGAAATAAGCAATTACACCTCTGAAAGAATTATAAACAGAATCAAAAATAAGTGCTTGTAAAGGAGCACCGGGATCACCTGAAGGTGCCGGAATTTTAGTTACAATAGCTTCAAGAATGTCTTCAATTCCTTCTCCCGTTTTACCACTTGCCAATAATATATCTTCCAGTTCACAACCTATCAGATCCAATATTTGTTCCTGGACATCATCAATCATGGCATTAGGCATATCTATTTTGTTGATAACCGGAATGATTTCAAGATCGTGTTCAATTGCCAGATATAGATTGGAAATCGTTTGAGCTTGTATTCCTTGAGTAGCATCCACTATCAATAATGCTCCCTCACAAGCTGCAATAGATCTGGATACTTCATAAGAAAAATCCACATGCCCGGGAGTATCTATCAGGTTAAGAGTATATATATCATTATGCTTACGATGATAATACATCTGAATAGCATGACTTTTGATAGTAATTCCTCTTTCCCGCTCCAGATCCATATTGTCCAAAGCTTGGTTTTGCATATCTCTTTCCGAAATAGTATGCGTATATTCCAGTAATCTGTCAGATAAAGTACTTTTACCGTGGTCGATATGTGCTATTACACAAAAATTCCTTATTTTATTCATATTGTCCATAGAAATGCAAAGATACTCAATGAAATTGAATATTCAATTATTTAGCTAAAATGATTCTACCTAATTCCGCACTTCAATTAAAAGTATCTTTCAATTTCTTTATAATACAGATTTTTTATTTCCAATAAAAGATCTTGAGATATTCCCGGTTTGAAAATACGGATCATATCTTTAACTGTATAATTTTTGAAAAAGACCCCAAGAACTACATCAAAATTACGATTACTGATATTGTTTTTGATTTTCATTGTTATTTTCCTGAATAATTCCCAGTTTAAATGATGAGGAATAACAATATAATACATGTGTTCAGTTTTTACATCTTTATATATATTGTCATCTATTTTTTGTATGTCATAAAACTTACTGACTTTGATAGTGACTGTAAGATCATCTTTAAATTTCCTTTTCTTCATAAATTCAAACCCTTCTTCGGAATATGCGTGCTGAATAATCGGGACTTCGCTATATGATGGCAATCCTTTAATTCTAATAGCATCAAAAATGTTATTTCCTATCCAAATAGCTGCAGAAGATCCTATAAGATTGTATTCGGTAAACTTATTAATTCTGTCCGAAGCTCTAAGTATTTTTTCCCAGGAATATTTCTTTTTGGTAATTAGCAATATAGAGCGTGGTTTTGCATTTTCTATCATTGGCATACCATGATATCCAGGAAAAGGATGATTTACATTTACCACTACCGTATTGGGCATTAAATTGTGTTTTAAAAAACCGACCTGTTCTTCTTTAATGGTGTATCCCGTTATTTCAAATACTTTTTCCATACGAATTGATTTTTAAATTTTCAATGCTAAGCATAGGCATAATAAAAAATATGATTTGTAAATATATGAAGAATAAATTAATTTCACAAAAAATACTCTTTTCTTTTTATAAATAAATTAAGAAATGTCTCCAAGCGTCCAATATTAAATCTTCATTTGTTTTTTTAAACTTAACTTAGGAATAAGTTGTTGTTATGTTGATTAAAAAGAAATTTGATAATGGCAGATGAACAAAATAAAGTAATTAAAGATTTTGCAGCAAAAGAGTATGAGTTCGGATTCACTACCGATATTGAAATGGAACTTGCGCCAAAAGGCTTGGATGAAAGTACCATAAAATATATTTCTGAAAAGAAGGAGGAACCTGCGTGGATGTATGAATACCGTTTGAAGGCATTTAGACATTGGAAAACAATGAAAATGCCTGATTGGGCTCATCTAAAGATTCCGAAAATTGATTATCAGGATTTGCATTATTTTGCATCACCTAAAAACATGCCAAAATACGAAAGTCTTGATGAAGTAGATCCTGAACTTCTGGAAACATTTGATAAGCTCGGTATTCCTTTGGAAGAGCAGAAAAGATTGACTGGAGTCGCTGTTGATGCCGTTTTTGACAGTGTTTCGGTTAAAACCACTTTTCAGGAAACCCTTAAGGATTTAGGAATTATTTTTTGCTCGATGAGTGAAGCTATAAAGAATTATCCGGAACTTGTTAAAAAATATTTAGGTTCCGTAGTTCCTCATACGGATAATTATTTTGCAGCATTAAATGCGGCGGTTTTTAGCGACGGTTCTTTTTGTTATATACCAAAAGGCGTTAGATCTCCTGTGGAATTATCCACTTATTTCAGAATAAATACTGCAGGTACAGGCCAATTTGAAAGGACTTTGATAGTTGGAGATGAGAGGTCTTATGTTAGTTATCTTGAAGGTTGCACTGCTCCAATGAGAGACGAAAATCAATTGCATGCTGCAGTAGTGGAGATTATTGCCCATAAAGATGCTGAAGTCAAATACAGCACTGTGCAAAATTGGTATCCCGGAGATAAAGATGGTAAAGGTGGAATTTATAATTTTGTCACTAAAAGAGCTATTTGCAAAGGAGATAATTCCAAAGTTTCCTGGACACAAATGGAAACTGGTTCTGCGATAACCTGGAAATATCCAAGTACTATTCTGAAAGGTGATAATTCGGTAGCGGAATTTTATTCGGTTGCCGTGACCAACAATCATCAACAGGCAGATACAGGTACCAAAATGATTCATATTGGGCAAAATACGAAAAGCACTATAGTTTCCAAAGGAATTTCAATCGGACAGAGTGAAAATATATACAGGGGGCTGGTTAAATTCGGTAAAAATGCTCATAATTCCAGAAATCATAGCCAGTGTGATTCTCTACTGTTGGGTGATAGATGCGGGGCACATACTTTTCCTTATATCGATGTGGAAAATAATACAGGAATAGTTGAGCATGAGGCTACAACTTCCAAAATTGCTGATGAACAATTGTTTTATTTAAAACAGAGAGGATTAAATGAAGAAGAGGCGGTGAGCTTGATCGTAAACGGTTATGCCAAAGAAGTCTTAAAACAATTGCCTTTGGAATTTGCTGCGGAAGCTACTAATTTACTTTCAATTTCTCTGGAAGGGAGTGTAGGATAAGCAAGTTTATATAAGAACTGATATGCTTAGTAAGAATTATTACAAATGTATATAAATAGATACAAAATTTATTAAAAAAAATAAAATATTTAAATATTTAGTTAAAATGAAGTTATTGGAAATAAAAGATTTGCATGTAAATATTGAGGATAAGGAAATCATAAAAGGTTTGAACCTGACTATTGATTATGGAGAAGTACATGCTATTATGGGGCCTAACGGGACGGGAAAAAGTACTCTGGCCTCTGCCTTGGTTGGGAAGCCGGGTTATGAAATTACAAAAGGTACCGTTCTTTATAAAGGAAAAGATATTACCGGAATGGAACCGGAGGAAAGAGCCCTTGAGGGAATTTTTCTTGCTTTTCAATATCCAGTCGAAATACCGGGAGTCAGTATGATTAATTTTATGAAAACAATTATTGATGCGAGGAGAAAACATAAGGGAATTGATCCCTTGTCACCGGTTGATTTTTTAAAGCTGGTAAAAGAAAGCGGTAAGTTAGTCGGTATTAATGATAAGATGAAGGGCAGAGCTGTTAATGAAGGATTTTCAGGTGGAGAAAAAAAGAAAAATGAGATTTTTCAATTGGCAATGCTGAAACCGGAATTAGCTATTTTGGATGAATTGGATTCCGGTCTTGATATTGACTCCCTTAGAATAGTCTCTGAAGCTATAAACAATTTGCGGACAACAAATAATTCTTTTTTAATAATTACTCATTATCAAAGAATGTTGGATTATATTAAGCCTGATTATGTTCATATAATGAATGAGGGTAAAATAGTGAAATCAGGAGACAAATCACTGGCTATTGCTTTGGAAGAAAAAGGATATGATGGTGTAATGGCTAAAAATTAGTATTTGATGAAAGAAAAATATGTAAAATCCTATAAAAACAATCGCCATTCTCTTAATAAATTTCTTGATTTGAGTGATTTGAGGGAAAAAGCAATTGAGCAATTTGAAAAACAGGGATTTCCTAATTCCAAAAATGAAAAATGGCGAAATTTTGATTTGAAAGAGTTTGAAAAAATATTTTTCAATCCCTTTGTTGTGCAAAATGAAATGAATCTCAAATTTTTTAATGCTATTCCCGGTTTTGAAGAGTCCGAGTTATTTGTTTTGTATAATGGATTCAGTAGTTTTGAAATGCAACTTGATAAATTTAAAAACGGTGTTATCTTTGGTTCATTAAGAGCTGCTATGAATAATTATCCCGAATTGGTGAACAGTTATTGTAATAAAATCAATAAACAATACCTCAATGGATTTAATTCGTTAAATACAGCTTTTTGTTTTGACGGGTTTTTTCTATATGTTCCGGATAATACCAAGGTTGATATTCCGTTTTCAATTGTCAATTACTATAAAAATACAGTACCCGATATGGTAGCCACAAGGAATATCGTGGTTTTGGGAAAAAATGCGGAAGTAAATATTGTGCAAGTGGAAATGTCGGATGAACATGATATGCAATTTGTGAATAGTATTACAGAAGTATTTTTAGATGAAAATAGTAAATTGGAATGGGATTCTATGCAAAAATATAGAGGAAAAACAATCGCTATTAATCCCGTATTTATCCATCAAAAAGAAAAGTCCGGTTTGTATAAAACCGTTAGCACTCTAAGAGGACATAAAATCAGAAATGATATTCATTGCAAATTAACAGGAGAGAATTGCAATGCAGATATCAACGGGCTTTATATTACAAATGGAAATGATCTTATAGAAAATCAAGTGTTTTTAGATCATGCAGTACCTAATTGCGATTCAAACCAGTTCTTTAAGGGGATTTTAAACGGTAAGTCAAGAGGGGCTTTTACAGGATATGTTTTGGTGAGACAGGATTCTCAAAAGACCAATGCATTTCAGTCCAATAAGAATATAATTATATCGGATGATGCCGTTGTTCATACAAATCCGTTTTTGGAAATATATGCTGATGATGTGAAATGCAGCCATGGAGCTTCAGTGGGAAATTTGGATGAGAATGCATTGTTTTATATGCGCACCAGAGGACTTGATGAAAAAGAAGCAAAGGATATTTTATTGAGTGCTTTTGCATTGGAAGTACTCAATAATATGAAAAATATTGATTTTAAGAAAATAATTTCTTCTGAAATTGAAAAAACTTTATTACATAATTAGATGTTCTTTTTGTAGTGATGCAAATGATTTTAATAGATTGATATGGATATTACAGGCATAAGAAAAGATTTTCCTGAACTTGAACAAAAAGTGCATAATCACAAATTAATCTATTTTGATAATGCAGCAACTTCCCTCAAGCCTTTTCCTGTAATTGAGGCTATTGAAGAATATTACTCCAAATATAATAGTAATGTTCATCGAGCCGGTCATAAAATAAGCTCTTTGGCAACAATAGCTTATGAAAATGCAAGAAAAAAAGTTGCGAAATTTATAAATGCCGAATCCAATGATGAAATCATTTTCACACGGGGAACTACGGAATCAATTAATTTTTTAACAGATATTTTACAAGATTCGATTTTAAATAATGGAGATGAGGTAGTTTTGACCGTAATGGAACATCATTCAAATATTGTTCCTTGGGTAGAGTTAAGAAATACATTGGGTATAGATTTGAAAATAATAGATATTAATGATAAAGGGGAATTGGACATAGATGATTTCGGAAAATGGTTTTCGGAAAAGACAAAAGTTTTGTCTATTACGCATTCTTCAAATGTACTTGGAACCATTAACCCTCTTAAAAAAATAATTAAAGAAGCTAAAAAAAGAGGCGTTGTTACTATAGTTGACGGGGCTCAGGGTATTGTTCATTCCAAAGTTGATGTTCAAGATATAGATTGTGATTTCTATTGTTTTTCAGGGCATAAAATTTATGGTGCAATGGGGATTGGAGTTTTGTATGGTAAAAGAGCGCTATTAGAGGTTTTACCGCCATATCAACAGGGTGGGGGAATGATTGAAAAAGTGTCATTTGATAATGTTGTTTATAGTTCGGTACCTTATAAATTCGAAGCTGGAACACCAAATGTTGGCGGAGCGATAGCTTTGAGGACTGCGATTGATTACATTGAAAGTACCGGATTAGAGCAAATAATAGAATACGAGAAAGAATTGTTGGATTATGCCACACAAAAATTACTTGACATAGAACATCTTACTATATATGGTACGGCAGTGAATAAAGATCCGATAATATCTTTTGGCATTGCCGGTATTCATCATTATGATTTATCAACTTTGTTAGATGGTTTTGGAATTGCTATGAGATCAGGACATCATTGCGCTCAACCATTGATGAACAGGTTGGAAATTGATGGAACATCAAGGATATCATTTTCATTTTATAATACTTTTGAAGAAATTGATTATTTTACTGATAAAATAAAAATAGTAAAAAAAATGTTGATATAAAAAGAAAAACAACTGCTTTATATTTAAATAATATTAAAATGAGTATAAAAGATATTGAGTTGAATCTAATTGAAGATTTTGAATTGTTTGATGATTGGATGGATAAATACAATTATATTATTGGTATGGGAAAAGAGTTGGATGGAATCGAAGAAGATGAGAAAATACAAGATAACTTAGTGAGTGGTTGCACTTCGCAAGTATGGCTTGTGCCACAGCTAATAGATGATAGATTGTATTTTAAAGCGGATAGTGATGCTTTGATACCAAAAGGGATTGCTGCAATGTTGGTTAAATTATATTCAGGCAACCCCCCACAAGAAATTCTTGATCATAAACCGGAATTTATTAAAAAAATAGGTTTGGAACAACATTTATCTCCTAATAGAGCAAACGGATTAGCTTCTATGATTAATAAAATGAAAAGCTATGCCGAATATTATTCAAAGATCAAATAATAATTATGAGTCCTGAGAAATTGAAAGGTAAAGTTATTAGTGTGTTAAAATTGATTTATGATCCGGAAATTCCTGTAGATATTTATAATTTAGGTTTGATATATGAGATAAAGCTGGATGAAGAAGGTAATATAGATCTTACAATGACATTGACTGCTCCAAATTGTCCGGTCGCCGATAATATTGTTCAGGAAGTGTATGAGAAAATTTTGCAAATTGAGAATGTGAAAACTGTAAATATCAATCTAGTATTTGATCCTCCCTGGACACCAACAATGGCATCTGAAGTGGCTCAATTACAATTAGGCATGTTGTAAGTTTAGAATAACTTCCCCCCCGGATAAAGGAAAGTACAAAGTACAAAGTACAAAGTTCAAAGTATAAAGTTCAAAGTATAAAGTACAAAGTACAAAGTTCAAAGTTCAAAGTTCAAAGGCAAAAGTAAAAAGATAAAAGGAGTTTAATGATGAATTATGAATGGTGAATGATGAATTTTTTAAGCTGGCTTTGAAGTCATGCTATCGCATGCTTTCAAGTCCTAAAAGGCGTTTCAAATTTATTTGAAACAAAAGACAAGTCCCGTAGGGACAACATATTATAGCCGGGCACGAAAGTGCCTGGTAAAATGATCTCCCCGGATGTTTTAGCGGTATTTTTGCCGCGAAGCAAAGCAAAAATAGTGACAAAACAAGTATGAAAAGTGAAAAATACAGCATTAAATAAAAAAAAACTCACCAAAAACCTGTCACAAAAATCATTTTTTTTCATACTATATATGGCAGGAGTAAAAAATTCAAGCTAAAAAACTGTTTTTTTTTGCAGCATTTCAAATATTATATGC
>JALSPW010000154.1 GCA_026985735.1 Saprospiraceae bacterium | reverse complement strand
GTTATATTTCCCGATGAAGAATACTTGCTAAGGGTTGTAAAGAAATTAAACGAAAAACAAATTTTTCCACGTAGGTATTTTTATCCGTCATTGAACAAATTACCTTATCTGCAATATCAAAAAATGCCGGTTTCCGAGAATATAGCGCCTAGGGTTTTGTGTTTGCCTATGTATGAGGGAATGTCATTCCATAATATTTCATTGATTGTGAATTTAATTAATTCTGGAAAATGAAAAAAATTCTGTTTCTGGGTGCTGCGGCATCTCAGGTTCCTGCTATTAAATATGCTCAATCAAAAGGGTTAATTGTATATACAACAGATAATATTCCCACAAATCCGGGTCATTTTTTAGCGAACAAATCGTTTAATGTTTCCACTGTTGATAAAGAAAACATATTAAAATTGGCTTCTGAATTACAGATTGATGCCATAAGTGCCTATGCATCAGATCCTTCTGCTCAAACGGCAGCATATATTTCTGAAAAACTAGGCTTAGCAGGAAATCGCTATCAAACAATAGAAATATTAACCAACAAACATTTGTTTAGGGAATTTTTAAAAAAAAATAATTATTTGACTCCAAGTTATTATACTTCTTCTACAAAAGATAAAATACTTGACAAAATTAATAAGAATAAAAAATATATTCTTAAACCGGTAGATTCAAGTGGAAGTAAAGGGGTTTTTATAGTAAATGATAAAAAAGATTTGGAAATTTATTTTGAAAGTTCAATATCTTATTCAAGGAGTAAGGAAGTTATTTTGGAAGAATATATTAATAGAAAGGGACCACAAATACATGGCGAAGGCTTTGTTTATGACGGCAAATTACTTTTTCTATCGATGGGTGATCAATATTTTAGTTTTATAAATAATGTTGTTCCTTTTTCCACTTTAATGCCCTCTTATTATCATAAGAATATTTTTGATTCCGTATTTCAATTATTACAAAAGTTTATTAATGATGTAAATTTTACTATTGGAGGATTTAATTTTGAGATTATTCGATCTACTGACGATAAATTGTATCTGCTTGAATTTGGACCCCGTAACGGAGGAAACTTTATGCCTCAACTTGTACGTTATGTTTATGGTGTTGATCTTGTCGCCGCTTCCATTGATGCTCTATTTCCAGGTTTTAAAATTGAAAATCTTGTTGATAGACATTTTAATATTGACAAATATTTTTCTCAGATAATTATACATGCCGAAAGAGACGGACATTTAAAAGAATATGTCGGTAACTTTCCAGGGGTTAAGATTGTGGAACAAAATTTATACAAAAATAGTGGAGATTGGGTTTCACACTATAGAAATTCAAGGGATGTTGTGGGTGTATATATTTTACAAATTTTAGATAGAAATATTCTCGCAGATTACTTGAGTTTCTTAAAAAAAAATAAATTTATTAAACTAATTTAATAAATGAAAGTTTTAATTGAAAATAAAACACAAGCTGAAATATTAAAATATTTCAAGTCTAATTCTCGGGTCTTTTTTGAGCCCTTGGATAATAGGGTGAATATTGACGAATATGCAAGAAAATTGGCGAAGTTTTCAACACAATTTTGGTTATACGATGAAGGTTCACCTGTTGGTTTTATGGCTGCATATTTGAATGATACTAGCAGTAAAATCGCTTATATTTCTACAATTAGTGTAATAAAATCTTATCAAGGCAAAGGTGGAGGTAAATTGCTTATTAATAATTTAATTCAATTGGCAGCAAGAAAAAAATTTTATAAAATTAGATTAGAAGTAGCTGCAAATAATTCAAAAGCAATACGGTTTTATAGAAAACAAGGGTTTTATTTGTTTATGAAAAAAGATGAATCCTATATAATGGAAAAACCATTATCTTATGAATTTAATGATAAACCATTAGTTTCAATTTGCTCATTGTCTTATAATCATTCAAAATATATTAGGAAATCATTAGATAGCCTTCTCTCGCAGAAAACATCATTTAGATTTGAAATAATTGTACATGACGATGCCTCTTCAGATGGAACTAGTGAAATTCTAAGAGAATATGCCGAAAAATATCCGGAGATAATCAAACCTATTTTTCAAAAGGAAAATCAATACTCAAAAGGAATTAAACCAATTTTTGAATATGTTTTCCCTATGGCCAATGGTAAATATATTGCATTATGTGAAACCGACGACTATTGGATTGATCCGTATAAATTGCAAAAACAGGTTGATTTTATGGAAAAAAATCCCGATGTGGTGATTTGTGGGACCGAAAGCATTCTTCGTAACGAAATCAATAAAACAGAAACTAAATCTTTTGAATCTTCCATAAAGTATTTCACTTCTGACGATTTTATAAAAGGAAGTTTTGTTAACACTCTTACCGTATTATTTAGAAAGCCTAATAAAATACCTGACTTTGTAAAACAATGTAGTTACACTGATTATTGCTTATGGATGTATTTGTTAAAAAAAGATAATGGCAAAGCTGTAAAATTACCGGACGTAACGGCTATCTATAGAATTCATAAGGACGGTGTTTACTCGGGGAAAGGGACAATAAAAAGGGATATAGAGACACTTGAAACCAGATTATATGTGACAAGATTTATCGGAGATGCCAAAATAGCTAGGAAATATTTGTTTTTTTATTTATATGAACTTAAAAAACTAATAAAACGATCCGTTGTATATCTTTTAAGGTCCATTGTTTATCTTAAATATGTGATGGAGTTTATGATTATGATGATTCGGAAGAAATTTAAAAATTAGCTATTATTACATTACAATCCAAAGACTCGGCCAAAATCAGAATGTTTTTTTCATAGCATTTCAATCAATATCCCTAAAAACCTTCTGTTTAGGTATTTTCCAAATGTCCGGATTTTTTAGCGTCTTAATAAATTTTTCCGTTGCCGTGCCGTCGCCGAATTCGTTGTGTCCTTCCGGGTGATTAAGTTGAGATGCTTTTTCTATGGCTTCCAGGATGCCGTCCTCATCAAA